>JAITST010000106.1 GCA_031287585.1 Planctomycetaceae bacterium
ACAGACCGCAATCAAAATCGGCAAACTACGTCTTATCATGGTCGGAAGGTTTTTGAGCGTTATGTTTATCTTGTTTTCGCGCCCATAGTATTACGGCAATCAGTATCATGATACTGCCGGCAATGACACAGAGTGACCGTATCATATAGAAGCGGTGTTGCTTATTCAATAACTCAATGCCCTGCGCTATCGCACCGGCAAACGGGTCGGCGTTCGGGTCGGAGACAGTGTAATTTTCTTCAGTTCTATCATCGTAAACATTTTGACCAACCGGTAACTCAACTTCAAAACATTGATCTACCGAAGAATCAAATATAACTTCATTGAGTTCGAAAACCGTCCTCCATGTTACCTTATTCCAGTATTCTTCCTTTTCAAATCGAATATCTCCATACCAGTCCACCGTTTGTTTTTTTGGCAAAAAAATGTCTTTTCGGACTTCAACCCAATCGCTATTATGTATCATAAATTTTACAGGTTTGCCTTGTCCAAATGTAAATGATCGTTTTCGTAAAATACTCAAGTTATTCACATCAACCCATAATTTTTCTATTCCACGGCATTCAATAACCCAGCAAGGAAAACCATCCACGATTTCTTGGTCTTTCAAGAAATTATATTCGCTTTTATTATTCTTAATTGAATCCGGCAACAATGGATCACTGAAAACCATTTCAAAAGCCATGTCCTTTGTGTGGATATAGTCGGCATAATCACACAAGGACGCTTTTGCTATATGGTGAAAAGGATTAAATCCACAAAATAAGAGGTAGTCCCAATGCTGAAGCAAATCACTATCTTTTCTAGCAGCGAGAACCAACGTGTTGGAAGAACTTTTATCCCAGTTCAAAGAACTACCATTCCGCAATACTGCTATTCTCGGCAAGTCGGAATCTTGAAAAACAATACCTGGTACTGTTTTCTGTGGTTTAGGATTCACAAAACGCCATTGAACAAAAAAATCCATTTTTCTTTTTGCCAAAACACATTCAATCGGATTGAAAATTCTTTCAGAATGCTGCACTGTTGTTATCTTTTCACCCGGAAGACGAGAATAGGTCAATCTAAATTGACTTTCGTTATTCAAGAGCAGTTCCGTTTTCTTTTCAAAGGCATCAATGACCTCGTCTAATAACGGAGGATTCGGCTTGTTTTGAGAAAATAAAATTGTGCTTTGGAACAAAAAAATAAATATGATAAATAAGTTTGAGGCAAAACTTTTCATTGTAATAAAGGATTGTTATTGATTTTCAATGGATCAGGTTATCAACAGCCCGCTCATATAATAGACCTGTTCGGAAATCTAAATTCAGAGAGAAATTGCAGAAACACAATTTTTCTATTTAATCAAATTTTCTCCATTCTTAGTTTCCGAATAGATCTATTACAAGGGCGAGTACAAATTTCCCTACTCCATATCGCAAACCACCAATTCATAAACGGTATTCCTAACGACAGGCACGGTTTGCAATATGGAACGACTCTACTAGCTTCCAGAGCATGATGAACCATCGTACTCGGAAAACTTCGTAGTACAGGTAGAGCCACAGGATTTCAGAGCCCCCTCACTTTTACCGGTTGAATCCGATTTAAAGAAAGTAGAGGATTTGTACCCACATGCGGGTGCACAAACACTTACCGTCCTGTCTGGTACCATGCACGCTCCCGCCCAAACGTTCACCGTTTCGCTTTCCGAAACAGCAACACCAACGCTTGCGTTTCCCTGCAACAGGAAAGCAGCACCCAAGAGCAGCATAACAGCGGCTCCAAAAACAACCAATTTCATAGCATTTCTCCTTTGAAAAAAAGGTGAGGTTATTCCTTCTCCGGCAAACCATTTGCCGGTTCAAGGTCTTGTTGAATGTTCTATCTTTGCACTTCGCAAAGATTCCCAAGTTTGAAAACTATCCTGATTCACAAACGATACCATCGCCTTTGCCGCATGGCTGCAAGGCAGCACCGTCTTAAATGAACGTTTTTCAACTGGCGGTAATTGCCCGATTTGCTCCGTTACCGCAACAATCGCTTTTTGTACGGTCTCTTTTGGCACGTCAAAGGACGCGGGAAGCAATGCCAGCCACTCCAAATGATGACCGATGAGCGTAATTTTGTCCAAATGCTCATCACCGTATAACATTCCCTTTTGCCCTGTGCTTCCCCAATCCCGCTCCCAACTGCCGTCTGGAAGTTGATTTTGTACAAGAATGTCAATTACTTTTCGTACCCACGTTTCGGCACGTTGACGAGTTTTCGTTTCCATAATCGGGTACTGTTCATTGACCCGCAATAACATAACAACGGTATAAGGAACATGACAACCGCCGCAGGTTCCCTTGCCGAGCGGAATCGCTAAAAGATGCTCCATCAGTTCGTCGAATGTGAACGTTTCGTCAAACTGATTTGTCCACGACTTTTCCGGCGGCAGCCAAAACGCAAACGAACAAGCGGCAAATTCGAGTTCCTTGTCCCAGCCGAAGTTCATCACCGTATCCTGTAACAAATCGGCAAGCGTCCCCACTCTGCCCGATGCCGTCGTTACCGGTGTCGAAAGCGGAACATCGGACAGTGCCATAAGCATAGTCAATTTGCCGAAATGCGTTTCCGCCCGGTATTCGACGGCATCATAAGTACCGGACTGAATCGGATGAATTCCATAA
>JAITST010000176.1 GCA_031287585.1 Planctomycetaceae bacterium
GCCTCGTCTATGCAGCAAATTTATGATAATAATGGCGTGAAACCAAAATACCTTATTTCGGATAAAGGGACACAATTTACGTCATCAGAGTCTCGGTCTTGGTGCAACGAAAACGAAATAAAACAACGCTTCGGTGCTGTTGGTAAGCACGGCTCAATAGCGGTAACGGAACGTGTCATCTTAACGTACAAAGACGGTTGTACTCGACGAATACTTGTACCGTTATCGAAAAACGAAATGGCAAATGAAACTCGTTTATTCTTCGATTGGTACAACGAATATCGACCGCACATGACACTTTCCAGCAAAACTCCAAACGAAGTCTATTACCATCGTCATGCCGCAAACGCAAAACCAAGAATCGAAACAAGACCTTACGTCAAACATTCAACACCGTGCGCGAAACCACGAATGTGTATCGCAGGAAAAGCGGGAGCGAAGATAAATGTTCGTCTCGATTTTCTTGAAGAGCGACAACATTTACCAATTATTCGTGTGGAACGAACCTAATTTTATCTGATTGTCAAAGAACAATCCGCGCTATCGCTATGCGCTGATTTCAATACTTGAACGATTTTATCATTCTTGACACGCATTCGGAAAAACGTTGTTACATTTTTCATCTCACTCTATCGAAAATCGCTCCCGAATTGGCATCAAAATCCGACGGTTTAAGTGCCTTTCAAAATTCTTGGACAAGGACAGCGACTCCGCTATTTTAGTCGGATAATCAGAAGCATCCGTAGAAACTTTTCGTTTTTCCCATTCTTGTTCTGATTTTAGTTTTTCATAAACTTTAAGAAAACCATTGTAACAAAGATATTCTTCAATGGCTTTTTCTGACATTGCGAACACATATTGTTCTTTTATATGTTTTTTGGCTTTTATACAAAAAGACTTTCCACTGGTATCGTTGTCCGTTATTACGGCACATTGAATACCAAACGTTTTGGCGATAATAATGGCAGGTTCAATGGAAAGCCCCTCTTGAAATCCAATAACAAGTATTCCGAGTTGTTCAATATCGTAACCAAGTAATTGGACCGCGTGCGGTATTATTGTGTCTTCTGTTTGTCCTTCGCCGAGTATCCAGCAGCGGGCAAACAATAATGAACCTCTATCATTCCGTATTTTATAATCAAATTGTCTTTTGTCGTCTTTGCTTATGCTCGCTTTTTTGAATTCGTGTGTTTTTATGCTTCCGTTCTCATTGTTCAAGCGAACAATCGAATCAGTGGGAACTTCCGATAATATATCCCCACTGTGCGTAGTGATTATTTTTTGTTAATCTAGCGGTTTTTTGCTAAAACACGATATTTTGAGTTTTCCATAAATAGACCACTGACTACTACATCGTATCTGCTCATTTTATTACTGTTCCACATTTACTATCCAATCTTCTGAAGTTAAATCAATTGTTTCTATCGCTTGCCAACATAACCTTTGAATGCTTTGAGCCGACATATTTACTTCAATAAAATATCCATCTTGTAGTTCTCTAGTCTGCCGGAATTTGCTTTTATCTCTTCCTACATATTTGGAAAATTTATCCGCAATAATCGCGAACTTCTCCGATTCTAAATCTGCTATAGTTTTGAACGTTTGTTCCATCACATCCCGCCAGTTTTTAACAGAAAAATACTGTCCTAAAATTACGAGAGAAGTCGGTTTTGTCCCTATTACTCCTTGTCCACTTGCGAGTGTAGTATTTTCATTTCCAAAATATGACCAAATCTCAATGGCTTGATTTGCCAAATGCTCCGCCCGTTTTTCTATCGCTTCCTTTGTCCAACTTACATTGCCTGCGAAATACTTGTTTAGTTCCAAATGGCTTTCCTCATATATTTTCTTCTTGGTTGGAAAATCATCATTGGAGAGTTCTGAATTGTATGCGGTGAGCGTCAGATTACCGATTGTGTGCAGAAATAAGTCATAAATTTCTTCCCAGTCCTCACCCAATTCCGTTTTCCACCATTCCGACAATGTTTGCGGCATAATGTGATCTATGGTCAATTTTTCAAATTCAACACATTCTTTGTGAGCAAAATTCTCTTCTAACGTTTCTAGTATAAGTTTCGTTTTGACTCGTCTATCTCCCTCACCGTAAATTTTGGTTTCCCGAAAACGTAACTCAAATTCACTATCCTTAGGATAACCTTTCGACTGCAGAATTACTTTGAATCCCTCAACAACATTTCCACTATGTTTTGAAGTAATTTGAGGATAAATTGTTGGGAATATTTTATTAAGTTGATTCGTGGGAACATTACATATAAACCTTCGAATCAAATAGTTTTCCAAAATTTGTAAGATTGTAACAAATTCGTCTTTTGATATAGAGCCGCCATTATAATCATTATAAAAATTTAGTAACAAAGGATAAGCAGTTGTAACTTCTATGCGGTTCAACCTTATAAAGTGTTTTTTTAATTGCTTATCAGGTTCTGACTCTGGTTTAAGTAAGCGTTGATAAAAGATGGCGAACTTCTGTAATTCGGTTAAACGCTCAATAGCATTTGCTGCCGTGATACTCTCTTTTAAGGCATAATACACATCCGTTTGTTTTACTGTCCCGCCGTTTCGCATCAAAAAATGTCGAATATATTCTGTCAGATTATCACCTAAAGCCGTCTGCATAGGCAGCCATAAATCTTTATAAATTTGTTCTTGTTCATCAACGTGAATTCGCATAAAGAAGTAATTACGAATAAGGTCGGCTTGTGTTAATGGTCTCCCTTTGGCGTTCAGACTTTCAAAAACCAAGTATGGATTATCATCTGCGTCAAGAACAATACTGACGACAGAAAAATAGTTTGTTATGATTTTTTTTAGTTTATCCGGTTCGAGATTCGTTTGTTTAAGTTTTTTCTCAAAAAATTGATAAGATTTGATGATTTGACTTTCGGTCTCTGTATCTTTCTCATTTATCAAATTTTCAAAAGCTTGACGGTCTATTTGTGTTGGCATAAGTTTGAAATAATCAATTCCGTCTTTGTATTGATTAACTAATAGAGTATTATTTATTTCATCTGCAAACCGAGTATTACCTTTTTCTTTTGCTTTGTTTCTTAACAATACCAAAAAAACAAAAATTGTCGTTAATCTCTGCTGTCCATCAATTAGCAAATACTTTGCAACTCCTTCAGGAACAGAAATTGTCGGCATATTAACTATCGACCCTATAAAATGTGTTCTGGGATTGTCCATTTCACATAGTTCAACAAGGTCTTTCCACAGCACCTCCCATTCCTTATTTGTCCAACTATAAGTACGTTGGAAAAGTGGAATCACATACTGTTTTGTACCTTCAATAATATCTTGTAACTTTGTTTCTTTTGCTTGCATCGCATTTTTCTCACAATGATTGTTGCGGAACGGAAGGGTAAAAAGTAATACGCATATAAATAGCTATTTTATCGTTATGCTGAAATAATGTCAACATTCGCTCAGCCGCAGTTCCCCATTTGCGTCACTCTACGGTCTTCCGAACCAGTTTGCGGCTTGTACAGTTCGCTGACGTTCTTCTCTTTCTTCCGGTAAGTGTCCTTTGAACCATACTTTCGCTTGGAATTGGAACGGCTCACCGTGAGGCAAGAGTGTTGGACGCGGGGCTTGGAGTGCTTGGGATGCTCGCGGCGGAACTGCTTTCTCCGGTTGTTCGTGGCATCCGATACAACCCTTGTTTTCGCCGGGGCGAACGTTCATCCAGACGAGTTGGTTGCCTACGACATTGCGGTCGCTATCCAGAACTTGCAACGACAAGAATTTGTCCGCCGGAACTTCTACCGCGAACGAACCGTCCGACGCTAACGGGATTATTCCCAAATCGCGTCCGAACGCTCCGCCGTGATTCTTCCACGTAAACTCGTTCGGTGTTGTCTGCGTTGAGTGCCGCGTAACCTGCGGCAAACCCTCGACCACCCGCAGCAGTTTGCCAAGCGTTTGGTTACGCGACTCCTGCGAATGGAAAACCGATTGAGCGAAAAGCGTACCGGTAAAGTTTGAACTGCGCGATAGCGGCGATTCAAAACTTTTCGGCGGAACTGTTCGCGGGTGCAACGGTCTCGCTTCGTAACACGATGATGTCGGGTCGTCATAAAGTAACGTCAAGCTGCCTGTCGCAATATCCATCGTGTAAATGCCGAGTGCCACCGGGTCTTTCGGAAACTGGTCTCGGACTATCTCCTTATTCTTTTTACCGGCGGCGACGAGCAGCGTTTTGTCGTCAAGACGAATCGCCGTTGTAATCACCATCTCGTCGTTGCCGCCTTTCCGAAGGAACGGTTGGCGCAATAACTTCTCACCTTGTCTGCCCTGCGTCAAGACGGGACCGGCGGGTGTTGTCAGCAAAACGTTATCCGCCGAAAACGGTTGCGGCTGTGTAAGACGCAACAATCGATGCCGCCCGCCTTCTTCACCGCCCGCAAACCAATCGGCGTAACCGCCGTGAATCTGCCGCCAAAACGCGCGACGCTCCGGACCGTAAATCGTTTGTGCCAGCGTACCGTCGGAACGCAACGCGATGAGATTATACTCTGTTTTCATTCGCGAGTAGAAGAGTTCAAGACGAGTAATCAAGATTCGCCCGTCGTCGGCAACGGCGGGTTCGGCATCGCGTCCGAAATTGAAACCAACAACCTGAATATCGCGTCCGTCGGGTGTCATCGTGCTTAATCCCGTTGCGAGATAGCCGTGATACTCATCGCGTGTTCCGAGCCGCGACGATGAAAACGCGATACGACCATCGGGCAGTTCGACGGGCTGAACATCGTGATACGGTCCGTGCGTTATCTGTTGCAAGTTTGAAGCGTCGGCTTGCGGCGTTAAGTTCAGCCGAAAAACGTGCCACCAAGGAGACGTTTGTTCGCGGCGTGAAAACCAAACCGTTTTGCCGTCGTATGAAACTTCGCAATCGGCAACGTAACCATCAGTAAAGTTTGTCAACTGCCGGACGACCGGTTTGCCGCCGGTGATGTCGAGAACAAAAAGGTTACGACCGGGGCGGTATGTCGGACCGCTATCGGTTGTCATATACGCTTGCCGCCAACTGTCCATCTGAAACGGATTGTTATTGGGAACGATGTCGCCTTTGATGAAAACGAAACGGGTTGCGTGCTGCGGAATGTCGGTTGGCGCGACAACCGGAGCGGCAACATCGGGAGCGGGTAACTCCGGCAACGGCGAAACATTGTGCCGCCAAAGTGCCTCGCGCGCGGCGATTCGGACGCTGTGGTACGGATGATTCCGCTCCGCTTCCCGCAACGCCGCGAGCGATTCGGGTGAACCGATTTTGTCGAGCGCGAGCGCGGCACGATGACGAATACCGAGCGAGTTCATCTCATCGTTAAGCAGACGAACGAGCAGCGTAACGGATTCAACATCACGAAAACCGCCGAGTGCCATAATGAGTGCTTCACGGTCTCGCGGTGTCGGATCGTTGAACTCGTCCTGCCCTTGTACTTTCGCGTTGCTGTTGTACGGCGGCGGGGCGAATTCGCCGTAGTCGCCTTCACGTTTCGATGACGCGAGACGTTCACGGATGACAGACACCGCCCGTTTGTCGCCGATGAACAACAATGTTTTCGCGGCGTTGATTCTGACCCAATGATTCGGGTGATCCAAGAGCGGAATGATTCGCGGCAACTCCGACGATTCACGGCAAAGTGTCAACATAAGATTCGAGTTGAACGATGTGTTCGACGGCAACGCGAGCAACGGTACAACAGCGGGAACGGGAGTGGGCGAAACGATAAAACGTACAGAACCTTCACTGGTTTTTCGGCTGGCGCAAACTCCGGCTTGTGCGGAAAACTGCGTGAACTTTTCGCCGAGTTTGTAATGAATGACACTGACGGCGTGAGTATGCAGACCGCGTAAGAATTGTTGTTTGCCGATACGAATGTCGGTGAAGTTTGCACTGGCGTTGAGTTTGAGTGTGTCGTGTTGCTGCCCGACGGAAACAGGTTTGAGAGTGTCGAGATAAACGGTCTCGCCAGCGGTATCGGTCAATTTTGCGTCCGCCCAGTTCGCTCTGTCCATTGAATAATTTTCGACGCAGTCAACGACAAGATAAATATCGTTCCAACCTTTGACATCGCAAGTCAGATGAAACGGTTCATCACCTCCGCGAAGCACCGGACTTGCGGCGGCGTGAGTTGGCAGGTCTAAATTACGAACGTTATCGCGAATGTTGTTGTCAACACCGTTACCAACATTTGTAACGTCAAGCGATGCAAAAGCATGGTTCAAAAAAATTTCTTTTTCACCAGCACGAATTAACAGCGAACGGAAAATTTTCTGGAACGGTTCTTCTTCGTAATACACGAGACGGTCAATGTCGAGCGGGATTTGTTGAACGATAAGCGGAGCAAGTTGTTTCAGACGTTCCATAAGTTGCGAGTCGTTAAACTGAATCCGTGAGAGCGAAAACAGTATTGCGTAAGGTGCCGCCAAAATGCGGTCGCGTGAATCAAGATGCGGCACATCGCTTGGATGTGTTGCCGCGGCTTTGCTGATGCGTTCGCCGGAAAGATTTTCGTCCGTCAGTTGCCGGGCGTGTTGAGGAAAAACGTCCATCAACACCGCAGCGGCATCGTCGCCGCCGAAATCGCCCAGCGCGTCAGCCGCGTAACGAGTCCATTGCGGATTGCGCAGAAAATCACACAACATCGGAAACGCCTCCGGCACACCGGAACGTCCCAGCGCACGAATCGCGGACTGGACACGGATTTTCGCGTCAGCATCTTCTTCGCTGCTGTTTTTCTTCCACGTTTCCAACGTTCCGGCAATCAACTTAACGGTTGGCGCGTCAAGCCCCAACGCGCCAACCGCACGAAGCCCGCGTGCCGCGGCACAATGGTCGGGAGAACGGAGCAGTTGCAAAATATCGTCGGGAATCTTTTTGTCCGGCAGAGATTGAATCCAGTTCTCCCATTGCGTTGCCGCTTGTTTTCGGGCTGCGGTGTTTTCGAGTGCGTCGAATTTTATACTCATACCGGTCAGGTTTTCGAGTGCGGTTGCGGCGGATTGACGTACAGTCCAATCGGAATCGTTGAGCGTTTGCGACAACGGTTTCAAAGCGGAACGGCTGCCGCACCACGCGAGAGACAACACGGCACTGCGGCGGACTTCGGCGGCGGTATCCGTCAACGCCGCAATAAGTGCGTCCTCCGCACCGTAAGCACGCATATAACCCAACGCTTCAGCAACCCGCGCCCGCTCGTACAACGACGATTCACCCGACACGTTTTGCAAAACACGAATCTTGTCCCGCATATCAACGTCGAACGGATTATCATTTGCAACGGTTGTGATTACGCGCAAAAACATCAGGATAACGATGAACGTGAACAGATAAATTCGTTTCATTTTTTGAGTAGGTGGTTAGCGGCGGGGGTGGATTATAATATTGAGTAGAGTAATTTGTAACCGTTCCAGCGCGTACGCTGGACTGCTGATGACGTTATTATATCAAACTCATCGGAGTTGGGTATGACATCTCTCACGGTTTCAAATCGAAATCCACCACGTTGCTGCCGCCTTTTAATTCTGCCGTTAATTCAGAATTCGTGTTGTAGCGTGCTGGTAACTTTTCTTTGGCAGCGTTTGGATTTTCCGGGTCGGGTTCGCTTGCGGCAGTACGGATTACTACTTTGTGTTTACCCGGCATTGCTCCGATTGCACTTGCGGAAAATTTTAGTTCGTA
>JAITST010000381.1 GCA_031287585.1 Planctomycetaceae bacterium
GAGCCGCCTGAACAGCGGGTAACAGAAGGGCAATCAAAACACCGATGATTGCGATAACAACAAGAAGTTCAACCAGGGTAAAAGCCAAGCGAGAAGAGCAATTATTGCATCTTCTACAACCTGCGCCCCCCCCCCCATTTTAACATTTGGTAAATCGTGTTAATTTGTGTTTTTACATAGTCTGTCATGGTTCTTTCCTTTCGTGAAAAGGTTTGGTGTGTGTTGCTTGCGAAAACATATCGCGAGCGTAAGAATAACATTATGCTTTCTTTACTCAAATTTGTCAACAGGGGATATGTAAAAATTGTGTGATTTTCCAATTTAATGGTGGGCAGGTCGTGGAAAACTGACCTTGCCGCTTTATTTACGGATTTACGCTTGGGTACCTTTACCGTCCGCCTGTTGTTGCTCGTGTTGCTGATTGGAAGTCTCTGATTTGTTGTAGTAGTGCTGTATTTCTGGGGTTTGGTTCTTTTTGAGATTGTTCGGATAGCAGGCGTTGGATTTCCGGGTCGCCGGTTGTTGCTAATGATGCTATTGTTGCGTAGCGGATGTTTGGGTTCGGGTCTTGGATTATTATTGCCGCCCATTCTGATAATCTTGGCGTTCGCAGATTTGGTAAACGTCTTGCGAAATCCAGACGTACCTCCGCCTTCGGGTGATAAAGTTGTGTCAACGATTGTACGTGAGACAACGGAATTTTCTCACGTGTTGTCAACAACTGTTTCGCCTCTTCAACATAATCCGCGTCACGATGATGTAACAGACGCAACAAGTCGGCGGTCGAACAATTCGGTAAATCACGTAACGGTAACTTGCCGAGTTGTGTATGTTCAACCGGCGTGTAATTCGTTTTATACGGCGTTTCGGGCGGGAGTAACGACGGCGTTTGTGTATCATTTTTCTGCTGCGGCTCATCATCCGTCACAATCGAATGACTTTCGATGTACGACTTCGAGATATTCATACTCGTCAACGATTCCGCCTTACGTTCCGTCTGTCTTGTCACCGGCTCGGTTGACTCGGTAACTTGTGACGCAACTTTTGCTTCACTTGCCGCAGTAGTCAACGTTGGTATCGTGTCAATTTTATTAACATCTCCAACAGACATCGCCTTTTGCGGCGAACGTGCCGGGTGCATTACTGCCGCCAACATTTCCGGTGTGAGCGTTTTGTTGTCTGAATCAACATTTTGTAATTTGCGTTGCGGCGGCAACGTATTAACATCAACGTTACCGTTTCCCAGATAAAACGCTTGTAACTCTTCGGCACGCGGATGCGAGAAACGGTCAAACATCGGCACGCTATTATCACGTTCATAGCGTTGGTTCGGTGAAACCCACGCTGTCAAGTTCTCCCCGAACGCACGAGGTTCACCGCCTCTGGCAAACTGCGAAGCGTTATCGCGGCTATACGGAGTTGAAGGTTTGAATGTTATCGCCGGTAGCAAACCTAGCAATTGTTCACAGCGGGCGGTGATACGGTTGCGTTGCGTGAACTGTTCGTTCGTACCGTGAGCATTCGCACCGTTTGAACGTTCAACCATCGCCCATAAAATTTGTTGCGTCCACCCCAAAATCGCCATCTTCGACGGTTCGTTCATATCATCAACATTGTTTTCAAACTCATTTATAAGCAACAAGTACGTCGCCTCCGCATCAGCAATGTCGGCGTTGAATGTCCACTGCAAACGTTCGTCAATTGTGTCACGGCAAAAGAAAAATAACCGCTCGCTCGGTATCGTTAAACCGTAAACGATACCGGGAATCGCGTCGTTACCGAGTTTACGAATTTGGTCGAAGTAGTCCTGTACTTCCGACGGTTCAGCGACCGCGGCGGCTTTGACCAACTGCAAACCAAGTTGTCGCGGCTGCTGCTCAATAAACGCCGCGAGTACCAACACGAGAATCCCCGTAACAGGCAAAATCAACCCCCACGGCGAAAGCAACAAATACCGCAAGCCGCGTAACACTGCGAATATCACACTAAAAAACGCAGTTTCAATAATCGACCAAATCGCCCCAATTAACGTAAACGGTGACAAGATGATTTTTATGAGGAACGTTATCAAGGTTGGTTTGTTTGGTTATGGTAAAAGTGGTAATCTTCCCAGTTTCACAAGGTTTATTCAGTTAGCGAATAGGTATTGTAAAACACTTTCGTAGATGATTACAAAAATTGAAAAATCTATCAAGTCCAATCTTGTAAAATAACAGATAAATAACGTAAAATTTTTTGTGACGGTTTAATTATGAGACGATAGTGACCGCGTTGTTTAGATTTTTTGACACGTCTTTGGCGTAATATCGGTAACAAGGATGTCCGGGAAACGAGCCGATGGATAAGGCACAACATTTTAGGAATCCTGCGATGATTAAGAGACTCTTACCGGCTGCGTTGGTTATCGCTCTGATAACGTTGTCAGTTGTGCCGCTCCAAACTAACGTTTATGCTCAGGAATCGCGTGTGCCGCGTCTTTTCGGTAAACGTCAGACACGTTTCGACGACGCTGACAACAACGCAAACGACACAATCACAACAAACGAACAACAACGTCAGGAAACGTTACGCTTAATTCCGTTTGAAAAGTTTGACAACGAGATTAAGTCGCGTATTGCCCTCATCTTGTCTCGTCCGTCTATTTATCGCCGTTTGACTGAACAAAACGTTGCGTGTAGTCAGGGTGTTTTTACTCTTATGGTTTCTCATCCCGACATCGTGATTTCGATTTGGGAGAAACTCGGTTCAACACAAATCGCGTTGCGTGAAGTTGGTAAAGATAAGTTTAAGATGGAGGAGAGCAGCGGCACAACGGCGACGGCGGAAGTGATTTACCGCAGTGATGAGTTGGTAATCGCGTATATTCGGGGTGTTTTCCGTGCGGCATTGTTACCGAAGGGCGTTGAAGGCGAGACGGTGATTGTGTTGCGGAACAAATTCTCTACCGACGAGAACGGTGTAGCGATGGTGAACTGTCGGCTTGATGCGTTTGTAAACGTGAACAATCACGGTGCGGACTTGGTAGCGAAGTTGATAACGCCGATGATAACGAAAGTTGCGGACGGAAATTTTGAGCAGACGATAGAGTTTGTGGGAAGCGTTTCCGACGCTATCATCATCAATCCGGCGAATGTGTATCGGATGTCAACGCAGTTGCAGCACATCAACGAATCAACGAGGTACGAGTTTCAGCAATTGATAACAGCCGCAACGTTAGCCCAGTACCGTCTCAACATAACAAACGACCCGTCACAAATCCAATCGCGTCTAATTTACGTACCGGAACAAAAATCTGAATCCTACACGCCAACGCCAATCGCGTATTCAGCAACACCAGAACCGGTAGAAGAAAAAAGAGCGGACGACTTATTCCAACCGTTCTTGGAACCGGGCAAAATAATAAGTACCAATTTAGATAATCTGGCAACATCAGAAATACCGCCTGAAAAACTAAAACAACCGGAACCGAAAACACAAATAGAAATAAAACCAAAAGGCGTAGTATTCAAAACACCAACGATAACCAAAAGCCATTCAGATATGTTGATACAAAATGAAGAATTATAATCAACAGTCAGAGAATAATGTTCATAAAGATACACGGCGTTTTATAAAAGTTATGGTTATTCAATCTGTCGGAATAATCGTAACATCGCTCGTTTTGGACGGCGGTGAAATGTTAAAATGCTTCTCGGCTGGATGCTTAATTTATTGGATATTTTATCTGTACAAAAAAATTTTCAACACAAAAGTTGACCGTTTTGATTTATGGTTTCTAAATTATGGCTACTTCGTCTTTTTTGCAGGTATTTATGTTTGTGCAAACAATTGGGAACATCTCAAACGTTTGTTATCATGGATAATCTGATGTGTAAAATAATTCTGATACACCGAACACGTGCCGTATCGCGGCACTTCAACGAGGTGACGTAATGTAGTCAACGATCTCGCTGAATGAATGACTAAAAAACAAAACGAAAAGCCCGCCGCTATTGAAGTTTTATAATCTTTTGTTACAATCATTCCTTGTTGTTTGTAAAATTTCATCATTACGTCCGCTTACGGACGAATCTCAAACGTTAAGAATTTATATGTTGATAATAACGGCAGACGATTTTGGTTTTTCGCCGTCACGTAATGAAGCGATATTGGCGGCGGCGTATCGTGGGCGATTGTCGGCAACGAGTGTGCTTGTGAATATGCCGTATGCGGAGGAGGCGTGTCAGCAGGTTCAGCAGCACGCTCGTGAACTTGGTATTGGCTTGCATTTCAATTTGACTAGCGGCGCGTGTGTTGCTCCGGCGGATTCGATTCCGCTTCTTGTTGACAATCTTGGAATGTTTTGTAACAATTTTATCAAACTTTGGCGGTTCGCCGCGATGCCGGAATTTCGCGAGCAGATTGCGATTGAGTTTAACGCGCAACACGAGAAGATGTTGAAGATTGGACGGATGTTCAACTTGCGGATTGACCATCTCGATTCGCACCAACACATTCACGCGATTCCCGCGATTCGCGAAATTATCGAGCCGACGGCGGCGAAACAAAAGGTGCTGTTGCGCGTACCGCGTGAGTTACTTGGAAACGAATTGTCGCTGGTTGGTATGTTGAAAAGGGCGATACTAAACCATTGTATAAAAGGTGTTAAGTCGCGTGTCAGTTACATCGGAGTAATGTACAGTGGTTCAATCGGACAACAACAATGGACAAAAATTATCATGCGGATATCGAAAGACAAGTCGCAAATATACGAGGTGAACGTGCATCCGGGAATGTATATGGGACACGAATCAGACGGCGAAGCGGTACTTTGCAGTCAAGCAGACAGAAATTTTCACCGCTCAAAATGGCGAATTCAGGAGTTTAACGCGCTGTTAGATACAGAGTTCGCGGATACGTTACGGAAAGAACATTTGTTTCCGCTGGCAAAATTTAGTGACGTGAAGGATTGAAATGGTTCAAATGTTTGTTTACGGAAAACAAACATTAAATTTTATTAACCAAACATTTTCGTTGGTAATTTATGAGCAAGAAAGAAATCATCACCGTTCAGGGGACTGTTGTTACACTTTACGAAGCCCAACAAGGGGATTTTATCTCTTTGACTGATATTGCCCGACATCGGGATAGCGAAAGAAGCGATTACGTTCTACAAAACTGGATGCGTAATCGCAGTACCATTGAATTTATGGGACTGTGGGAACAGTTCAACAATTCTGATTTTAATTCCATCGAATTCGATGGAATTAAAAATATGGCGGGTTCCAATAGTTTTTCGCTCACTCCAAAACGTTGGATTGAAACGACAAACGCTATCGGTGTTGTTTCTAAAACGGGACGTTATGGCGGAACTTTTGCTCACAAGGACATTGCCTTTGAATTTGCAACATGGTTGAGTGCGGAATTCAAGTTTTATCTTATCCGTGAATTCCAACGATTAAAAGAAGACGAGCAGCACCGCAGCCCGCGTACGCACGGGCGAGTCTGACGCGCTTCTGTCGAACAGGTCTGTCAGCAAGTCGAGCCAGTCCTTTTCTCTGTCCCTCTTCAACTCCAACTTTTGCAGCGTCTCCCTCTCCTTCTCTTTCCT
>JAITST010000446.1 GCA_031287585.1 Planctomycetaceae bacterium
CGTATCTTAACAACAATCGTGAACGGTTGAATTATCGTGAACGGTTATTTGAGAGGCGTGCGATTGGGATCGGAGTTGTGGAAGGGGCGTGCAAAAACCTGGTGGGAAGGCGATTGAAACAAACGGGGGCATGCTGGCGACAGAGCCGAGCAGAAATAATGGCTGTCATCTGTGCCGCACTATACTCAAAACAATGGGACTACTGCTGGAAAATATAAAATAATTCCCCACTAAGTTTTACACACCCTACAGCGACGCTCTTTTGCACACCCATGCAAACCGCCCGTTTCTCCTCTCCCCCTCGCAAATTTTTTTGTTTCTGTTATACTCTTTGGGACTTTTTATTGTTTTGTTACCGTAACAAGTGCCGTCTTTTTTCTCGTTTTTCCTATATGTTTTTATGAAGAACCTACGTAATATCGGTATTATTGCCCACATCGACGCTGGTAAAACTACTACCACCGAACGGATGTTGTTCTATTCCAACTTCGTTCATAAAGTTGGTATGGTTGACTCCGGTACTACCGTTACCGACTTCGATCCCGAAGAGCAGGAACGCGGTATTACCATTCAATCGGCTTGCGTGTCGTTCGCTTGGAACAACTGTACCTTCAATCTCATCGACACGCCCGGTCACGTTGATTTTACGGCGGAAGTTGAACGTTCTTTACGTGTGCTGGACGGCGGCGTTGTTGTGTTTTCCGCGCGCGAAGGTGTTGAGGCGCAGAGCGAGACGGTTTGGCATCAAGCCAGCAAGTACCACGTTCCGCGTATCGCGTTCATAAATAAAATGGATCGTGAAGGTGCTGATTTTTACGCTTGTCTGAAACAAATCAAGGAGCGGTTGGGTGCGAAGCCGTTTGTCGTCACATTGCCAATCGGTGCAGGTCCGCCGCATATACCGGAAGCGTTTTGCGGTATCATCGACCTGATAACGATGAAGAAACTCACGTTCTCGAAAGAAGATAACGGACAGCGTATTCTCGAAGAACCGATTCCCGACAATCTACGTGAGGAGGCGAGGGCGTGGCGAGGGCAACTGCTCGATGACTTGTCGATGTTCAGTGACGAACTGACCGAACTGATGTTGTCGGAAGAGGAAATATCGAACGAGATGATACGCGGCGTATTGCGTGACGCGACCATACACAATATGGCAGTGCCGGTTCTTTGCGGTAGTTCGCTCGACGGGATAGGTGTGCAGCCGTTGATGGATGCGGTTTGTTATTACTTGCCGTCGCCGCTCGACTTGCCGCCAGTTGAAGGCAACGATCCGACACGTCCCGATTGTCCCGAACTTTCACGTAAACCCGATCCCAACGAACCGTTTAGTGCGTTGATTTTCAAGATTCATCCAGAACGTACCGGTGACCTCAATTATATTCGTGTTTACAGTGGTTCGCTCAAACAGAATTCGCGAGTTCTCAATCCACGCGAGGACAAGAAAGAGAACATTCCGCAGTTATGGCGTATTCAGGCGGATAGACGTGAGCAACTGACGGAAGTTAAGGCGGGCGATATTTGCGGCGTGATTGGGTTGCGTTTCAGTGTTACCGGCGACACACTTTGCGATGTTAAGCATCCGATTCTGCTCGAACCAATAACGTTCGCTGACACTGTTATCTCGATGGCGATAGAACCGGAAAACGCGGAGGAATACAAAAAACTGAAAGTTGTTCTCGAAATGATGAAACGGCAAGACCCGACTTTTCGGGTTGACGAAAATGACGAGACCGGGCAGGTTTTAATAAGCGGAATGGGTGAGTTGCATCTTGAAGTAATAAAAAATTGGTTATTGCGAACTCACAAGGTTAATGTACGTATCCATAATCCGCGAGTGAGTTATCGTGAGTCGATTCAGCGAACGGTGAACGTGACAGGTATTTGTAACAGGAGCATCGCTGGCGCGAAACATTACGCGGAACTGACAATAAGAATGGAACCGCTAGCCAACGATTCGCAGGCGGTTGAGATTGCGTGTGAGTATAACGAACCGGAATTTGTTCGGTTGTGTAAACAGGTTGTGCTTGAATCGTTACGTGAGGAAGGACAAGGCGGCGGTAATCTTGGTTTTCCGCTGATTAACGTTCGGATGACGGTAACGGGAGCGGTGACGGACGAAGCCGAAACGAGCGAGACGGCGTTGCATATTGCGGCATCGGATGCGTTTCGGAAGGGATTACAGGAGGCGGGAATCGTGTTGCTCGAACCGATTATGCGTTTGGAAGTTTCGACACCGGAAGATTATGTTGGCGACATCGTCAACGATTTGCAGCAACGGCGTGCGATAGTAACGCATACGGAAATACGTTCACTTTTGACGGTGATTGTTGCGGAAGCACCGCTTGCGAATTTGTTCGGATACAGTTCGGCGATGCGGGGATTGAGTCAGGGTAGAGCATCGAGTTCGATGATGCCGCTGTCATACGGACCGGCACCGCCGGAAGTTGTGAAGAGTTTTTCGTTGGAGTAGTTAAGGACACTCGTTCAAGGACACAGCGATTACATTGTATTTCATTTTTCATATTTTTTCATATTTCACTAACCCATAGGAATTAAAACAATGATTGATACATCATTTCAGGAACTAGAAACGCTTACGTTGCCCGCCGACCGCGGGGTGACGGAGATTTTTCAATCGCCGCTTGTTGACGAAATTTCGTCTGCACCGGTGACGGAATGGCACAAATTAATTTCTCAGACGAACTGGGAAAAGGGACGGATAATACTTCAGTGGCGGCAAAGTCTTGTAGCGGCGGAGTTACCGGAGACGGCGTATAGCGACGATGCGTGGGCGATGCGGGTTCGCGGTGTTTCGAGTAACAGTACGTTGACCGCTCAACACGTCGGACGATTACGGCGTGTATTTGAACGTTTCGGTGAGACACGCGATAAATTTGCCGGTCTGTATTGGAGTCATTTTCAGGCGGCACTTGGGTGGGAAGACGCGGAGATGTGGCTTGAGGGGGCGGTGCAGAATGGTTGGTCAGTAATGCAGATGAAGAGTCAACGTTGGGAGGCGGTTGGTGCGTCAGCCGATTTGAAACCGCGTGAAAGTGATATTATGGTAACGGAACTCGACGAAGACGCGAATCCGCGTAACGATTCGGATTTTGTGCATGATTCGGGTAAC
>JAITST010000465.1 GCA_031287585.1 Planctomycetaceae bacterium
AAAATTATATGGAGAACAATTACAAGCAAGTGATGCAACAGTTGGACGCGGCAAGGAAAACAATTACGGAAAAAACGCCGTTGATTGAAACAACGCTCCGCGATTATGCGTCGAAAACAAACGAAGAATTGAAAACCGAAAGCCAGTGGATTGACGATGAGCGGGTAGTTTGCGACCAGAAAATCGGTGGCTATAATCAGCAAATAGACAATAATAATAAACAAAAGGAGTCACTGCAAAAAATTGGTGAAGACCTTGAAAACAAAAAAAACGAAGCCAAAATATGGGCATTGTTAAACGAACTGGTTGGTTCGAGTGACGGTGCGAAGTACAAAAAGTTTGTGCAGAGTTTAACGTTTCGTTATGTTGTAGGTTACGCGAATGAACAACTCAAAAAGATGACAGACCGTTACCTGTTGATTCAGAAGAATGACTCACAACTTGACCTGAATATCGTTGATAAGTATCAGGCGGGTAGCGAACGTTCGATTGCAAATATATCAGGTGGTGAGAAATTTTTGGTGTGTCTTGCGTTGGCACTCGGTTTGTCGGCTATGTCTAGTCAAAAGGTTAGGGTTGATTCGCTATTTTTAGACGAAGGTTTCGGCTCGCTTGACGACGAATCATTGGAAATTGCTCTCAATGTCTTGTACGATTTACAACAAGACGGAAAACAAATCGGGATAATATCGCACGTACAGTTTATAAAAGATAACATCACAAATCAAATATGTGTAGAACGAGTGAGTGAAGGTATTAGTAAGATAAGTTTCAAACGATAAAATTGTAAAACGTACTCCTGAAAAAATAAATACACAATGAAAATAATTCACACTTCCGACTGGCATTTAGGGCAAACTTGGGATAGACACCCGCGTACAGACGAGTTCAAAAAATTTCTCGACTGGATGTTGCAAATTGTTGTTGATGAGAATGCCGACTGTTTACTTGTTGCGGGTGACGTTTTCGATAAATCAAATCCACTGGCGGCTGTGCAAGCATTGTACTACGAGTTCCTCACGAAAATAATGACAACCGGAGCCGGCTGTCAAACGGTGATAGTTGCGGGTAATCACGATTCCGCCGCGTTACTGGATGCGCCGCGTGAACTGTTGAATCGTCTGAAAATCAACGTTATTGGAAAACCAGACGTTGATAACGAATTGATAGAAGTAAAAGGTAAATCGGGTAACACGGAGTTATTGATTGCTGCCGTTCCGTTTTTGCATGACGGAATTTTGCGAACGGTTGATGTCGGCGATTCACAGGAAACGCTCGAGCAAAAAAGTATCGACGGTATGCGAAAACACTATAAGGACGTTTGTGATAAAGCGGAACAAGTTCGTCAGCAAACAACCGGCGGTGAAAAAATTCCGCTTGTAACAACCGGACACCTTTTCGTAAGAGGGGCAACTACAACCGAAACAATCAAGAACGACTTCAATGTCGGCTCGCTTGGAAATGTTGGGGCAGATATTTTTCCTGACAACATTGATTACGTTGCACTAGGACATCTTCACGTTCCGCAACAAGTAGCGAAGAAGGAAACGATACGGTACAGCGGTTCACCAATTCCGATGAGTTTTGACGAAGCGGAGCAAGAGAAATCGGTTGTATGTATCGAATTCAATGGTCGAACACCGAGCATAAAATTGATACCAATACCAAAATTTTCAAACGTAATCCGTATAAGCGGTAATCTCGACGAAATCAAAACGAAGTTTGAAAACGTAAAAGAGTTTGACGGAGCAACGTATGTAGAAGTCAATTACACTGGCGAAGAATTTCTTCCAGACATAAACGAGTTAGTCCGCGATGTCGCACCAGAAGTTGTGCGAAACAACGGACTAATGCGTATCCGTAACGATAATTTACAAACATTACACCGCCTAAACGCCGAACCGGAAGTAAAACTAGAAGAGATGACACCGGTAAATGTTTTTGAACGTCTGATGGAAAACGAAAAAAACGAAACATTACCAAAGAAACAACTAATGAACCTCTACAAAGAAGTTGTATCTTCAATCAACGACAATTAAAATTTGTAAAGTTATGTTGTGTTCGTTTTACGTTAGTGATTACAAAATAAAGAATTGTAATGTCATGCGAACGTGGATACAGAGGATGTGATAATTAACAATAGGCAACTTCTAACTGCCCCTCAAACATAAAAATTTTTAATTTAGACGTTCCCATCATGTTTGAAACAAGTTTCATTTTCATTCTTTATCGTTGATTTGCCGACGAGATACTACTTATTCACTTTATCGCAGATTTTTCCAATTTCAACAAAATTCTTGCTTCACGGTTTTCTGACAATAAATTTTTCTGTGGGGGTATTGTAATAGATTTTATTTTCTGTATAATCCTATCTCTAGTATAGATGGCGTTTTGTCCGTCTTTTGCCATAAATGGACTTGTTCATATATTTGCGAACTTGTCTTGTTTTATTTGTTTTACAGTTTTACATAATGTTTACAATTTATGTAGAACACAAAATTTAACCTTGAAATATGAAGGATAAACGTATGCCGGATACGCAAATGTTGATCCTGTTGATCGTAGTAGCGTTGTTGGCAACGCTGTTTACGGTTGGTATTGTCCGTATTTTGGACAGTATTCGCCGTCGCGATGCACGTGCCAGGGCTGATGAAATTATGCGGCTCGCACAGCACAACGCCGAAGCGGCTCGACGTGAAATCGAACTCGAAGCCAAAACCGCTGCGATTCAGGAAAAAGAAAAAGCAGAAAACGAATTTCGTCAAATTCGTAAGGAACTACACGACAAAGAACGTTCACTCGACAAGAGACAGGACATTTTCGACAAGCAAGTTGACGATTTACGGAAACAGGAAAGACTTGTTGAAAATACGCAACGTAAACTATCAGACCGTATCGCGGAAACGACAAGCCGCGGAGAAGAACTCGCGAAACTTATTGAAAAACAACGTCAAGCGTTGTACGAACTTTCCGGTCTCACACAACAGGAGGCGAGTGAGCGGCTGTTGCATTCACTGGAATTGCAACTTCAAGAGGAGGCAGGTGCGATAGTTATGAAGCATGAGCGTTTGATACAAGAACGCTGTGATGAACAAGCACGCAATTGTTTGTTGTTGGCAATGCACCGTTTCGCGGCGGCTCATACTGCGGAAGCGACAACCAGCACTGTTGACATTCCGAACGACGACATGAAAGGACGGATTATTGGTCGTGAAGGACGCAATATACGGACGTTTGAAAAAGTTACAGGTGTTGACATAATCATAGACGATACGCCCGGTGTTGTCATCGTTAGCGGATTTGACCCGGTACGTCGAGAAGTAGCACGTATCGCACTTAATAAGTTGATAACCGACGGACGAATTCACCCGACACGTATTGAGGAACTTGTCGCCGAGACAAATGATGAGGTTCAAAACTATGTTCAGAAAGCGGGCGAGGAAGCGTGTCAGGAAGTTGACGTGTTTGGTCTGAATCCGCGAATTGTTTCGTTGCTCGGACGACTACGTTTCCGCACGAGTTTTAGTCAGAATGTGCTGCGTCATTCGATTGAGGTGGCGTTCTTGTCGGGCGTGATAGCGGCGGAGATTGGTTTGAACGAGAAGATTGCGAGACGTTGCGGCTTATTGCATGACATCGGAAAAGCGGTTGATCACGAGGTAGAAGGTGGACATCCGAAGATTGGTGCGGACTTGTTGAAACGTTATGGTGAATCGGCTGATGTTATTCATGCGGCGTTAGGACATCACGACGACGCACGTGTCGAGAATCCATACACGGTGATAGTAGCCGCCGCCGACGCATGTAGTGCCGCAAGACCGGGAGCGAGACGCGAAACGTTAGAACACTACACGAAACGTATGGAAGATTTGGAATCGTTAGCGATGGAGTTCAGCGGAGTTGAGCAAGCATACGCAATCCAGGCTGGTCGCGAGATGCGTGTACTGGTAGATTCAGGGAAAATATCGGACACCGCGGCAGCAAAAACCTGCCGTGACATAGTGAAAGCGTTGACAGAACGAATGCAGTTTCCTGGGGAAATAAAAGTAACGGTAATCCGTGAAACAAGGACGACGGAAATTGCGAAATGAATCGCATTATGTCGGATGAAATCAACGGTAATACACTATTGTATTGCCGTTGATTTCAGTCAATAGAATTTATAGATAAATTTTCTTGCAGCCAATCGTTCAATCTCGCGACCTCATTTGTATTTTCAACAGTGCGAGATGAATCGCCAACACGACCAGCGACGCAATTAATAGTAACCAAACCAGACTATCGTAATCGTTCCGTATTGTTTCATCGTCGATCCAACTTCCAAACGTGCCGCTTGATGTGTTTGTCAAGTCTGACTCTTCAAGAGATAACGTTCCAACCGAAAACTGAAATTGTTCTGTTCCTGCCGTGATTGTGTGCAGTCCGCATTGTGTTGTTCCAAATGATGCCATCCCGCCGCGAACTGGTATCGTATAGTACAACCCGTCCGGTGTCGCCACGTTTACTGTACGTTCGTCTGACGGTGCGGTGAAAAGAATACTCGTTCCAAGTTTAACGTTCGGTGTCGCGATTCCGACATTGTTCCGGTTGCGATATTGTAGCAGATTCCAGATTAACGCCGGAAACGCCGGTTGTGTTGTCAACGTCGAAAGTTTGCTCTGAATCGCGAAGTGGAACATCTTAGTACCGTTCCGCAACGTCTGCTCAGTGAACAAAGGTACGGTTGCCGCCGCTATCAATGCCTGCCCCGCGAGCGGCTTTTCCGTTAGTTCCGCTGGTACGCTCCAAACAACGCCATCAAGCGAAACACCACCCGCCATCGGCGATGTCCGGTCGAGTATGAATGGTCCGACAATCGGCTCCGACGCTTCGGCACCGGTATAAATGCGAACAGTCCAAATCGCGTTGTTTTTGTTTTCACTACGACTATTGTTACCGGTATCGCTTGACGTGTTGGTACTACCAACATTCTCCGCAAGTTGTACGGAAACGGCATCAACGAAAACCAGTTCCGGCATATCGGTAACAACACGACCAATACCCGATGCCTCAATCGCACGTTTCAGTGGCTCGCGCATCTCCATCGGTGCGTCGCTAACTTGAACTCGCACCTGCCGTTTACTCGGCGGCAACAATTGGATTTTGTTGTCAATCGCAAGAGCATCGTCCGACAGGCGAACATCAAGAATCTCAACACCACTCGGCACCGTTGAACGTAACCGGAACAACTCGCCCGCAGATAGCAATTGACTTGTTTCGTGAACGATTACGTTACGTTTGTCATCACGGATAACGAGGTTCATTTGTTGCGGCGACGGACTACGGTTCGCAATTTCAAGTAGTAACCGGTCACGTTCGCCTTGCTGCGTTCGGTTGGCGTGAACAATCGCCATATTGTTTTGCGGCTTACCAAACGCGTACCACTTAACGCGTCCTGCCGCGAAAGGTTCTGCCGGAATTCTATCGGTCAACACAACGATACGCGAATCAGGCGGCGAAATTGTAGCCGCGAATACAATCGCTTGTGTAATTGAGTCGGTCGGTGCGTCACAACGCCACTGGCGCAACAACGCTTTCGCTTCGCTTTGTGTACGAACACGTTGTCCAAACGTAGCAGATTGCGAACCTGCGGTAACAAACTGAACTGGAAAATCAACATTGGTATCGAAGAATTTTTCCATTGTTTCGATCGCTTGCGTCTGCGGCGATTTTTCGTTCGGCAGCGCAGCGTTCATAGAGTAAGACGTGTCAAGAACCACGACAAGCGGATGACCGGATGTGGTAGTACGAACATTCGGACCAGCCGCCGCAAGTGCCAACAACGCAAGTACGAGTAGTTCGAGAAACAACAAAAGCGGAAACTGCAACCGCTCCATCCGTCGCCCACCCTGTTGACTACGATGATGCTCAACCCACAAAAAAAGGCAGGAAACCTCGCTACGCCGTGACCGCGTACGGAACAAATAAATCCCAATAGTAATAGGAATAGCCGCAAGCAAAAGCAGTGACCAAGGTGAAAGAAGTAACCACATTGTTCGTTTGTTCTTTGGGTGAGTTGTGCGCGGACGAAAGTTTCAATGGTTACATTGTACTCATTTAGGCATGGTTTTCAAGACATCACAGTTGACAATCAAAAATTTACTCGCTATACTCACTCTTTCGTTTTTTACCATACAAATCCAGCAACAACTAACCAAGATGTCCAAAGAACCATTCAATAAAACCATCCTCAATCCAAATGAAACTCTTACACGCGGCGAACTCGAAAATCTGCAATTGCGGCATTTACGCGATTGTGTGCGCCGTCTCGCTGACGTTCCGTTTTACAAACAGAAATTCGCAGAACACGGTGTAAATCACGAATCTATTCGTTCGCTTAACGACATCAGCCGTTTGCCGCTAACAACAAAGGCGGACTTACGTAACGGCTATCCGCTCGGATTTCTTGCCGTGCCGCGTGAGGTAGTCGCTCGTTTTCACGGTTCGTCTGGCACAACCGGCAAACCAACTATCGTCGCCTACACTCCTGATGACCTAAAACTATGGAGTGAACTCTGCGCCCGCTTTCTGGTTTCCGGTGGTTTACAATCACGTCATACGGTACAAATAGCGTTCGGTTACGGTTTGTTCACTGGCGGATTTGGTTTGCATTATGGTGTCGAACGTGTCGGTGCGGCAGTCATTCCAGCCGCTGCTGGTAACACTCGCCGCCAACTTATGTTGATGCAAGATATGCAAACCGACGTGTTGGTTTGTACACCAAGTTATGCGTTGACAATCGCAGATGTTTTACGTAACGACAACATTGACCCGGCATCGCTAACATTAAAATATGCTCATCTAGGCGGCGAAACGTGGACAGAACAAATGCGTGAAACAATCGAAAGTTCGCTCGGTATTCTGGCGTTCAACAACTACGGACTGAGCGAAGTAATCGGACCCGGTGTAAGTGGCGAATGTATCGAACGAACCGGTATGCACATTCAGGAAGATCATTTTCTGGTAGAATGTCTCGACCCGGAAACATTAAAACCAGTTCCAAACGGCAAGCCCGGCGAGTTGGTGATAACGGCAATGACAAAACAAGCGATGCCGATATTAAGATACCGTACACGCGACATTGCGGTACTTTACGATGACGAATGTCCGTGTGGACGAACAACACGACGAATGAGCCGCGTGATAGGACGTAGCGACGATATGATGATAATACGCGGTGTGAACGTGTTCCCATCGCAAATCGAAGAAGCCCTGTTACGGGTAGAAGGAGCAGCCCCGCACTACCAAATCGAACTAACAAGACCGGGTACGCTTGACGAGGTACGTGTAAAGGTAGAGGTAGTGCCGGAGAAATTCTCGGACAAACTAGCAGATATGGCAAGTCTAAAACGCCGGATAGAACAAGAGGTAACAACAATCACCGGCTTACACATAACAATAGACTTACTACCACCCAAAAGCATTGACCGCTTTGAAGGTAAAGCAAAAAGAGTAATAGATTTACGTGGGATGAAGGTAGAAGTGTAAACGAGTAACATTGCTATTACTGTTACGGTTTTGTGATTTGTTGTACAGTTTTTTTGTAGGAAGACTAAAGTACGCGGTTATCGGAAACTCCGTAAAAGACAAAACAGAAATCGCTGACACAGCGGAACGGCAAATTTATTGCTGAATTTTTTGTATGACGATATTCAAACATATTGTAAAACAAATAATTTATCAGACTGTAAATTAGATAGTAATGGGTCAGGTTCTAAACTCATTGGATAATGCAATTCAATCCGAAGTACCGGAAATTGATGACGATTCCGACACAACTGTACTTTTCCAAAAATCATAATGCGAAAACTACAT
>JAITST010000487.1 GCA_031287585.1 Planctomycetaceae bacterium
TTGCAGATTGGCGTTAGAAGAAGAATTAAATGCACTTCCGCTTTCGGAAGAGCAAACAAAAAGTAACCGATGTACTAAAAATATACGTTCTCGCCGGATGAAAAATTGAGAAAGGGCAGTTATATTGTTTCCTTTCTTAATTCGGAATACAGACAAATGCAGATTGAACGTATTGTTAGCGGTTCTATTCTTCAAAGTATTCGATATTCTGATTTAAAAAAAACGAATAATTTTGCCGCAAAGGGAGATACAACTCCGAATTGGTAAAAAAAGGAAAGATGCCGTTGAAGCATGGTAGCGGCAAGATTAAAAATAAACGAAGCCAATACCGATGTCATCGAGTTAGTAAGATAAACAGTCGGCAAACTCGATAAATCGAAAGACGAATATAAACAACTCATCGCGGCAAGTATCAAAGAGATGTTCCGTGTTTTGAAATATGACCGCTGGCTTTCATTCGTTTTTGCACACAAAGACCCGGAGTTTTGGGACTTGATTATCAACACGGCAGAACAATGCGGCTTTGAATATATCGGAGCGGTCTCGCAAAAGAACGGTCAAACGAGTTTCAAAAAGCGGCAGCGTCCGTTCACTGTTTTGTCAGGGCAACTGATTATTAACTTCCGCAAAGTCCGCAATCCTAAAACGTTAATGAAGGTGAATCTTGGAATGGACATTACGGAAATCGTCATCAATTCGATTGAAAGTATCATCGCAAAGCATCAGGGCGCAACGCTTGAACAAATCAATGCCGAGTTTGAGGAATGGGGCGCCCCCGGAAAATCAAACGATATTAAGCGTGTTGGAAGACATAGCCGAGCGTTACGGAAACGATTGCTGGCGGTTAAAGACGGACGGACAAAAAGAGTTTGTGATGTAATAACATCATCCCCCAATTTAGCTGATATTCCTAGAAGCCGCGAACGAAGGAGCCGGAAGTGGAGGGGTACTCCGCGAAACTTCCGGGTTAATTTTATTTTTATTGGTGCCAGTACGGTACGTTAATTAGTTAAATCAAGAAAATTGCGATTGTCTATTTTTGGCACAATGGGACTACGATTTACGGCTAGACGCGAAGTATTGCGTCCTTACTTACGTTTTATGTTCCACTGCCGCTTTAATAAAACCGGCGAATAACGGATGCGGATTGGTTGGTTGCGACTTGAATTCAGGGTGGAATTGCACCGCTACAAAGAATGGGTGTCCGTCAATTTCGATTACCTCCGGTAGTTTGCCGTCGGGCGATGTACCTACTACCTTCATTCCCGCTGCCTCGTAGCGTTCGCGGTATTCGGGGTTAAACTCGTAACGATGCCGATGCCGTTCTGATATTTCCTGTTTACCGTAACAATTGAGCGCGATACTGTTTTCACGTAACGTTGCCCTTTGCGCACCGCGGCGTAACGTTCCACCGACATTTGTCACCCCGCGTTGTTCGTCGAGTAAACATATCACCGGATGTTGCGTGTCCGCACTGAACTCTGTCGAGTTCGCGTCTTCAAAACCTAGCACGTGCCGTCCAAACTCAATTGCCGCACACTGCATTCCGAGACAAATTCCCAAAAACGGAATTTTGTTTTCGCGCGCAATTTGAATCGCCCGAATCTTTCCTTCGATACCGCGTTCACCAAATCCACCCGGTACAAGTATCCCGTCCGCCTTCATCAAATCCTGTAACGTATCGCCGCGGTCGAGGAACTCGCTGTCGATACGCAACACGCGAACCTGTGCGTTTTCCGCAATACCGCCGTGAATAATCGCCTCGTATATCGATTTGTACGCATCGCGGTGTTTCGCGTACTTACCGACAACCGCGATAGTAACATCGTGCTTCGGATTACGCAATCGCAACAACAACTCACGCCAATCATCAAGGTTAATTGTCTTCGCCTTGTCGATTCGTAACTTATTGATAATCAGTTGGTCGATTCCGTTTTCGAGCAATCCGAGCGGTACTTCGTAGATTGAAAAATCTTTGTCCTTCTCTTCGATGACCGCCTTTTTTTCGACATTACAAAAGAGTGCGATTTTCGCCTTATCCTCTTCGGAAATCGTATGTTCTGTACGGCAGATGAGCAGGTCGGGCTGGATTCCAATTTGACGTAGTTTCTCGACACTATGTTGTGTAGGTTTGGTTTTCAACTCACGCGCGGCTTTGAGAAACGGAACGAGCGTGAGGTGAATGTATAGACAATTTTCTTTGCCAACGTCGAGCGAGTATTGACGAATCGCTTCGAGAAACGGTAGTCCTTCGATGTCGCCGACGGTACCGCCGATTTCGGTTATCACAACGTCAACGTCCGGCGCGTCGAGGTTTGCGATACACGATTTGATTTCGTCGGTAACGTGCGGAATGACTTGTACCGTTTTACCGTGATAGTCGCCGCGGCGTTCTTTTTCGATTACACGCAGATAAATCAAACCGGTTGTCCAACTTGACCAACGTGTAAGCGGGCTGTTGGTGAAACGCTCGTAATGACCGAGGTCGAGGTCGGTCTCGGTACCGTCGTCGAGAACATAAACCTCACCGTGCTGGTAAGGACTCATAGTACCGGGGTCAACGTTAATATAAGGGTCAAGTTTCTGCAAGCGGACTGACAACCCGCGACGTTCAAGCAACATTCCAATCGAAGCACTTGTCAACCCCTTACCAAGAGAACTAACAACGCCTCCGGTAACAAAAATATGTTTAGTCATAATGTTTTTTGTGTTATGTATTAAAGAGAGCAAACAGAAAGGTCACAAACGACCCGCCAACATTGTAACGTTATTTTTCGCAGAAAGCAACGCAGGGGCGAGAATACACCCGTTCCCAATTCTCATGCGTCAATGCGCGTGATTAGATGGCAACGGTAGTTGCGATGGATGCGCGGGAACGGCTGTTTGCGGTGCTATGTCTGATGGTAAAACCTCCATTATTTTTGCTGTCCCGGGTGTCCACGGAATTGATGGGGTATCGGTTTTTACCATTGATGATAGCAAGGTTGGAATTGATATTGGGGTTGTTGTTGGTTGCGTTGACACTTCCATTATTCCTTCACGGCTTTGCATTATCATATTTTTATAACTACCCTTGTACGCCGTGAACATTACCTCGCCCGGTGTTATGTTGAAGCAGAACAGGCACTTGTCGAACGGTACTTGCTCGCCGGGGAACTTTTCGATGAATTCTTTCGGTTCAACTATCAATGCGAAATCTTTTGTCAGACGTTGGAACAACTCCCGCTCAATCGTGCCGTTCACAATGTCCGCCCAGCCGTTTGCTGTTACCAAACTGTCATTGTAAATCGCGGATGTTACTTCAACACTAATCACGCCTGTCAGGTTAAACGAGGTGTAATCGTTTGCAAACTTCTTCAAGTCGATTCCGCGCAACGACACATCCTTCCACATCACGTTCCATGCTGTTTCACGTGTAATGCCCGTTTGCAAATTTGGTGTCGGTAAATGGTCGCACTGGATTGTTCCGCTGAAACGGCATAGTTTGCCGAGTTGTTCAAACTGCGGTACGAACGATGACAACAGAGTGACCGGCACGTACTCGTTTTTCGGAACCGAGAACGTGATATGTGTTGACGGAACAGAACCGGTACGCGAACGGACGGCGTGAAACGCTACGACACTGCTTGGCGAAAAATGCGGAAACGCCCACGAAATATCAACACGTGTCGAGCGTTCCGTGGAATAGAATCTGCCGCCGAAAAACGTTAGCGTCAAATCGAGAGGCGTGTTCGACGCATCGCCGTTTCGCACTTCAACCGGTGTTTTTATTTCAAGCGTGTCAACGGTAAATTCCAACGGCGAATCTTTCGGACCGCGTCTGTGAGCAAGCAGCGCGAATAAAAATTCTTTCAGTTGCGCACCGCCAACATCCGCCGGAACGCGGTCGAAGTGTACCGTTATCTGCGGTGCGGTGACACGCCAGAAACCAACGCCTTTACGGTAGAAGGGAATGTAATCGGTAACGACATCGAACAGATTCGTTTGACGGTTCTCGGTAATAACAGTTATGGTGTCAGTATTGTCACCAACTTCACCAACGTCAACGGCTGCGGTGACGGTTTCTGTTTCTCCGTTTTCTGATAACGTATCGACGGGCTCGAAACGTTTTAGATTTGTTGTTCGGACAAACGTTATTATTAGTTCGGGACAACTTAACACGGTCTTTTTCGTTTCGGAGTCAATGAGACGTAAGTTGGTGTATCGGGTTTCTCCGGGTCTCAATTCGCTAACGCTGTCGATGCGGACATTGAGACCGGTTTGGTTCAATATAATCTGCTCGTGTTTCCGCACCGCAACCGGCAACTTTTGGCAAACTATAACCCCAAGCACCAACACGCTCAGCGTTGGTCCCAGCAGGAAAAATAGTGTGAGCGTTAAGAAACGCCGCGTGTAGTCGTGGAGGAACACTGTTTTTAATAATTGGATTTAATTGAATTGTAATGTCGCACTGTTGTAAAGTGTATTTTTGTGATAAACGGCAGATTAGGGCAACGATTCTACTAACGCGGTTGCCAGTGCGATTATCGCCGCCGCTTCTACCACAACGCTCGCGGCACTAACCGCGCATACGTCACTTCGTTCGTATTCCGCTTTGGTTGGCTGGTGTGTTGTCAGGTCAACTGACGGTAACGGTGTTGTCATTGTTGGGATCGGTTTCATTGCCGCGCGGATTATTATTGGTTCGCTGTTACTCATTCCGCCTTCGATGCCGCCCGCGTTATTTGTTGACCTTACAAACCCGCGATGGGCAGTGTTTTCTAATGCGGTATCGAATATAATCGGGTCGTGAACTTTGCTGCCGCGTTGATTCGCTGACTCGAAACCAAGTCCGATTTCAACACCCTTTATCGCTTGAACCGACATAACCGCTTGTGCCAACAAACCATCCAACCGCTTGTCCCACTGCATACACGAACCAAGCCCGAACGGTACGCCATCGATACGTACTTCGATAACGCCGCCGAGTGAATCGCCGTCTTCTTTACACTTATCAATCGCGTTCTTCGCCGCTGCGTCGCGTTCCGGCGCGGCTGAATACAACTCGCTGTTGTCACGACGCGATAGTAGTTCGTCGAATGTTAGTTGCCCGATATTGTCGGGACGCAAGTCAACGTTACCGATAGACAAAACGTAGCCAACAACGCGGATTGAGTGTAATGTTAAAAGTTGACGGCACAATCCGCCAGCGGCGACACGTGCCGCTGTTTCGCGTGCGCTCGAACGTTCGAGAACGGGACGGATTCCCTGACCGAACGTGATAGCTCCCGCCAAATCTGCGTGACCCGGACGCGGACGGTTCAATAACGGCATCTCGTCGATACGGTAATCTTTGTTCTTAACCCACAACGTAATCGGCGCACCGGTAGTAATTCCGCGACAAATACCGGTGAGTAGTTCGACGGTATCGGTCTCGATTTTCTGACGCGCACCGCGTCCATAACCGCCCTGACGACGGCGTAAATCGCTATCAATAACACTGGTGTCAACAACAATACCAGCCGGAAAACCATCAAGTAAAGCCAACAACCCCCGCCCGTGCGATTCACCAGCAGTGAAAAAACGCATAGTAACCCCCAAAAGGAAAAGGAACTTACAAACAAGATAGTCTAACAAAAACAGAGAAAATTTTCTAGGGCAAAATTTAGTGCCAGTGCGGTAATCTAGTTAAGTCAGAAAAATTGCTTTTGTCTATTTTTTTGCACAATTCTTATACTGTTACCATACTTACCCTATATGAAAGGAATGCCGATGTCAAGTCACGCCAATTACAAAGCACGCCGATTGCAAAGTCATTTTTTCACAGGTAAGCAAGTGTAGGTAGGGTAGATAATTTTTGCCTGTTTTCACTAAACTACCCATCTTCGCCATTCTGGTCAATGGAACGAGAAACTTTACGACTTTGCAATCGGCGTGATCCTTGCTGTGATTTATGTTATAATACGAAAATCGAAAAGAGAATAGTACAACTCCAAATGAATCATTTTGTTACCTTCCCAACTTTGTGATTAGGGCTGTTGTTCTAACCATAATTTCACTCAACAAAAATAATGAACCAGAATCCCACTTCATTGCAAATATTTATGACAACTGAACGGAAGTCACCTTACCCCACCGGTTATCTCGCGTCATACAAAACGATGGTCAAAAATCGTCTTTTCGGTCGCCAGATTGAATAGAATGACAAAGGTGAGGTGATTTCTGATGTTGACCTAGATATTCCTAAACCGTGGGCTGATGCTCCGAAGAAGGATGATGATGTTGGACAGAAAAAATAATAGTGGTTGTAGTGTGGGAACGTTTTGTGATGGACGTTTTAGCATACCTTTTGGGGTTGAAAAACATTTAGTTCGGCTACTCTTTCGATAAAACACGTAATTTACGGTATTTGACGAGTGGTTCCCGCTAAAGTTTTTTGGAATGTGCAATTAAATACTTGTGATAATATTTTTGACGTAAAAGGTTCAACCAAAAATACCGCTATAACACATTGTTCAACCCATTACGAGGTTATCCATACTGACCCCCACGGGGTAGTGGTTTTTTGTCAACATCTACTCAATAGTAATGCGGGTAGCGCAATTTTCAAGCGTCACTAGTATAATATATCCTGTTTTATCCTTTGTGGTAAAAATAACAATCCAACAATCAACATTCAGATGAAATACCAACTTCCTTGTCAATGCGGTCTTACAATTGCGGTTGAAACGTCGCAGGCGGGCGGGCAGGTCGTTTGCTCCTGCGGACAACAAATTCAAGTGCCGTCACTAATCAAACTTAAACAATTGCCGCCGGACGACAACTTGCCTGTTGTTTCGGCGGAACACGGTGTTAATCCGCGTATGATTTTGTTGTTCATCGGACTTGCGCTGCTCGCGGGTACGATTGCGTTTGGATGTTATGTTTACGAGGAACGTCCGATAGCGTACAAAGTTTTGGAGAAGCCGGTCGGAAAAATTCTCGATGGGCGAATAAGAAATTACAACTCGACTCCGGTTTCGCAAGAGGAATACGTAGTCCTTGCGACAAATCCTGAATACATTCTCGTTATGACACCGTTTCAAGCGTACCAATACCTCGACGTACTAGGTCCCGACTTACAGATGGGGTTCAACTTTCAGGAAAACTATCAGATACTCAAAGATACGCACACGTTTCTACTAATACTGTTGGCGGTTCTGTCGGTAATAACATTGGTAGTGCTTGTCGTCGTACCGTTTGTGCCAACGTCGTTGAAACCGCAATAAGTAGAAAGCGTGAGCATCGTCTAATTACGTGCCACTCAAACAATTCTCACGGTAAGTTTCCCGTAGCTTACAAGCCAAACCAAACCTCGTGGCGATACCGAAGACACGATGGACACGGAGAATACATAAGGATAGTTCAACCGTGACAAGTGTATTGTCTGCGATTATATTTGACGGCTCGCGCTGTCAAATATAGCGGGCAAATGGTTTTTAATGCAAGACATTGGCAAACTTTGATGTTTTTTTGCTGTATTATACGTTTGGCGTATTTATTGCGATAAATGCCACAGTGCTTCGTGAATGTGTAGTTCAGAAGTGTTTGCAAAAAATTTCCAGAATATGAAAGGAATACGTATGAAGGTCTTGTTTGATGTTAAAATAGGGGGGGGGCGGTTTGCGTTGAGATGTGACGCTTTCACTCTTGTTGAACTATTGGTGGTTATAGCGATCATTGGTGTTTTAATCTCACTTCTACTGCCGGCAGTTCAATCTGCCCGTGAAGCCGCGCGGCGAATGCAATGTACCAATAATCAAAAACAAATCGGGCTTGCTATTCAGAACTATCACGATACCCAAAACTCTCTGCCCGCGGCGATAAATTTTACTGCACCACGCCCTAATCCGGTGAGTACTGCCGATGCAGGTGCTGCTCTTCCCTATTGGGATTGGACAAGTTCTGTCTCGCCGTTTATGGAACTTCAAGCAATATTTGATGTCTTTGATTACCGCTCAAACTCCCTTGAAAAAGTTGTGTTGGACATCAAAAACGCGACGACTCAAGGAAACATTTGGTATGAAACGGCTAAACGGGTTGTTCCCGCGTTCAAATGCCCCTCCGATGATGGTTACGACACGAATGCTATTCGTGATTTCGGCGGCGGTACCGCGTTACTAAACAAAACGAAAACCCCACTCGGAACCGCGAATTATGTTCTCAGTCAAGGGATGGGTTACGCAACACTGAACTGGAACTACTCGCCGTTTTATAACAGTAACGTTGGTTATGGTTTACCGCCTCGTGGAGCATTTTACTTTAACTCATGGCTTAACTTGAGCAGTATCACAGACGGAACCAGTAATACTTTTGCCGCCGGAGAGCGGGACACGAAACACGAAGCAACTGTTTGGCTGGGCGGCGGTTCTGCTGACGACAATACCTGGGGCGGAACCCGCGCGATTGGAAGAACACATAAAGATTTGAACCTGGCAGTTGTTAATAACAGTACTGGACAAGTAACCACAGCCAACGGAATGAAGGGATTCTCCAGCCGTCATTCGGGCGGTGCAGTCTTTGTTTACCTAGACGGTTCCGTTCACTTCATTTCAGAAACAATCAACAGTGTTACAGATTCCACCGTTTGGGAAGGTGGTAAAGAACTCAAAAACATTGAAAAACTCGGCGTTTATCAGTTACTATCAATCCGAAACGATGGGCGGACAGTTTCTCTGCCGTAAATAAAAACGGTAATTCGATTTTCACTTCAACTTAAAATTATGAAAACCAAAATTTTGATTATCACGATTTGCATTGCATTTACGGCGATGCTGACGAGTTTGACAGAAGCGCAGGAATCCAAACATAAAAACAAGCCAAACATTATTTTTGTACTGGCTGATGACCTTGCACGGGCGGACATCGGTGCTTACGGTCAAACTAAAATCAAAACGCCAGTGCTTGACCGTATTGCCAAAGAAGGTGTTCGGTTTTCGCAAGGTTACAGTGGTACAAGCGTTTGTGCTCCGTCTCGCGCGTGCTTGTTGACAGGACTGCATACAGGACACTGCCCAATTCGTGCTAATAGGGAAGTACAACCGGAAGGTCAAAAACCACTTCCAGATGGAACATATACCGTCGCTAAACTTCTCAAAGAAAATGGTTACGCAACTTTATGTTCAGGTAAATGGGGATTGGGAATGTTTGATACGACCGGTAGTCCGCTCAAAATGGGATTCGACAATTTTTATGGTTACAACTGCCAACGGCACGCTCATTCGTATTTTCCAACATATCTCTACGAAAACGATAAACGAATTGAGTTGGACGGAAAAACGTATTCGCAGGATATTATCATACAAAATACTCTCCAATGGATACGTCAACACAAAGATGAACCGTTTTTCCTTTTCTATGCCGCAACGTTGCCGCACGGTAATTATGAAATTGACGACTTGGATATTTATAAAAACGAAACCGATTGGAATGAACGTCAGAAAACTTACGCCGCAATGATAACTCGTCTTGATACACAGGTCGGGCAAATTCTTGATGTTCTCAAAGAATTGAATCTGGACGAAGATACGATTCTTTTCTTTGCGGGTGATAACGGTTCGTCATTTGCCCCTAATACGCCAATCTCGAAACTTTTCAATTCTCAAGGTGGTTTGCGTGATTATAAACGTTCTCTTTACGAAGGCGGATTACGTCAGGCATTTATGGCGAGGTGGCCTAAACATATTGCTTCCGGTACAGTAAATGATACACCGATAGCGTTTTGGGATATTCTTCCGACTGCTGCCGAACTAGTCGGCGGTAAAATACCTGACGGTGTTTCGACTGACGGTGTTTCCATTTTACCGTCGCTTCTCGGTGGTAAAGTACCACAGCGTGATACTTTCTATTGGGAACTACACGAAGGAAAATCAATTCAAGCCGCCCGATGGAAAGACTGGAAGTTTGTTAAGAACGGTAAGAATGCCCCGATAGAGTTATACGACTTGAAAACTGACATTGGCGAATCGAAAGATTTGGCAAACGAACACCCTGATGTTGTCAAAATCGGCGAAGACTTGTTGCGGACATTACGTACCGATACGCCGGATTGGACTCTTAAAGATTAACCATTAAACAACCTATTCAAATATGTTTTTACGCAAAAGTATTTTGTTGTTCCTTGCCGTCCTTTGTTTATCGTTTGCCAGTTGCGACAAGGGACCCAATACGGCTTCGGTTTACGGTGTCGTTACTGTTGACGGCCAACCGCATCCGGATGTTGAAATCGTTTTCACACCGAAAGACGGACAGCGTCCATCGGTAGGATACACAAATGGAACAGGTGCATATACGTTACGTTTTACGCAAGACAAATACGGCTGTATTCCCGGTTCTCATGTCGTGAGAATAAATGCGTACCGTGACCCTGAAAACGACCAATCTCAATATCTACCGGCAAAGTATAACAAAGAAGCGACCGAGAATCCAGAATTGAACCTTGAAATCAAAAAAGGGAAGCAAAAGTTAGACTTCGATGTCAAACTCAAATAGGTTGTTCGGAAACTGGTTTTCCATTGTTTAATACACCGAACACGGTTGAAATTTGCTTGTGTCGTGTTCGGTATAGTACGAAATAATCATCTATCCAACTTCAATTCAACCGGTAACGGACGCTTGGTTGGGTCGTTTGAGATTACGTTTATTTTGTTGATAACCCGTTTTACGTTCGGGTCGTTCAGCAGCACTTGACCTGCCGCTATACGGCTTGATTCGGTTGCTACTACGCCTTCTACCGTCACGTCCGTCCCGTTAATTGTCACCTTTACCGGCGACAACCAGTGAATCGCCCCACTGCCCGATAGTACTGATGTCAGCCGCTCTTCGGCTGCACGGATACGTCGCGGGTCGTTTGGTTGAGGCGGTTGCTGGAACGGTTGCGGCTGAACTTGTTGCTGCGGTTGAATCGAATCCGAACTTAACGCTGTTACGTTTGCCATCGCTGATGTTGTTGGCTGCATCGAATTTGGTTGACCGATACCGGTGTTGTTCGTTCGGGCGTTACCGCCTGTCGGCTGTCCGGCTGGCGCAACTTTGTTGAAGTTCGGGTCACGAAACCATTGTTGAGGCGGCGTGTTATCGGTGTCGGGACGTTGAATCCGCTCCGTCGATGTTGCCGCTGGTGTTGTTGGTATGTCAAGATAATTTTGCGGACGGCGTAACGGTATAAACTGCGAACCGCCGCTAGCACCCGCAAGCGGAATGTTCACCTCCGGTTGTGGCGGTAACGTCGCGCTCGCCGTTATCGGTTGGAACGGAGCGGGCGATTTCCTGATGACCGGTGTACCGAACAAATTGCCCGGTCGCGATTCGTCCAGACCAATCGCGTGACCGTATTTACCGAAACGGAATCCGCTACCCATCAACTCCTGCTGTTTGTAAACACGCTCCATCGCGTCCATAATGGAGGACGGCGCATCTTCAATCGGCGGTGCGGCAATCTCGTCAGTCTGCAACGCGAATAACGTTTGTGATAACGTTAGACAAACAATGTATAGTGTTAAAATGTTTTTCATAATTTTGCCTCGTTTCTGTCTTCGTAGTGAAAATCGCGGTTAATATCATTGTAACAACCGCATCGCTCCCATCACCGCTCTGCACGATGAACCGTTTGCGAAATCTACACTTATCACCAACTTCCTAACGCCGTTCAACTCCAGCCGCAACTCCGTTGCCAGTTCGTCGCCCGACAACACTTGTTCAAACAGCGTTGCGCCGTCGCCCGCTATCGACAACTTCGCGCGCGAGTTCGGACGGTCAGCGTCGTCAATTCCCGCGATTCCCCGCAACCGAACAACCGTCTCCGGTAATTCATACGTCAACGTCGTTTTACCTGACAACCGCAAACAATTATCGTAAACTACCCCGTCGAGTTGAACCGTGCCGCCGACTTCGTTACCCGACAAACTATTGTTCAACAAGCCGCTCGCCAGACCGTCCGCCAGTTTCGCGTTATCAAAACGCGGTGATGTAAGTTGCATAAAAAGTTGTTTCGGAGTTTTTTCGTCGGTTGCGTTCGTCGATTCGTTCCAATCGAACGACAACTTCCGAACAACCGTGACCGGCTTCAACGCGGTTAGCGGGATAACGTTTGCCTGCGGGAAAACAATACTCTCGCACACGTTCGGCGATAACTCGCCCGACCAGTTCGCTACGCCTTGCCACAGCAGTTTATCGTTCTCAAACTTCAACTCCGACACAACGTAACGGTTTCCGGCAACGTCGGTCACCACCGCGAGTTCGGGACGTTGAGTAGCGGACGTGCGGCGATAAATCAGTCCCGAAACTTTCGCTCGCGGCACGGGCATCTGTTCGCCGTCGGTCTCGAACACGATACGTTCACGTGTCGCCTCGCGTATGATTCCGTTGAACGCGTCAAGTGAGCCGGCGCGTGTAACGATGAGACGGTCATCAACAGTCTGCGTGCGGAGGAACGTTTGCCATTCCGGTGTGAGAACTTTTTCGATATCGAATTTCGGAGTGTTTGCCGGTGCAGTAACCCCCGTCATAATCAATGCCGCAATTTCGGACAACGGAACGGAATTAGGCGTAGTTTTGCCGAACAATGTGAACGAAGCGTCGGGACCTCTTGCGACGTATTCGGTAACAAAAACACGACTGCCGTCGGTTAGGAACAAAAGCGAAATGTCCGCGTTGTTCGCGTTCGCATCGACTTTTCGAACCGTGTCCGGCGGTATGTAACGTGAAGAGGGAAGCGGTCTGCCGTCCACATGAAAAATTATGGCGGGCGGTTGTTCGGAAGTTTGCGGTGTCGCACCAACCGAGCCAAACGGTGTCAACGACTTAATCGACGCGAGATTCTCCTTGCGTAACGATTGACTGCCGCTGGCTGTTTTCAAGGTGACTTCGTCGTCAGAAAGTTTTTCCAAACTGCCAACGATTTTGTGACCCTCAACGTCCGTAACTTCAAACGTAACCGAATCAGCAAAACCAACCGATACGGCAAATACGATGGCGATAAATATTGTTATGAAATTTGTCATTTGATTTAATGGATTGGATTGCTCAACACCGTCGGTTGAAGCCGACGGTGTGCGATACGGCGTTTCAAACATCACTTGTTTTTCCCGATAAAATCATCCAAAAAATTTGAGTATTTTTTCAAATCATATCTTCCTTCTTCGACCGCTACATACCCGTTGAAGTGAGTAACTTCATCAAGCATCTTGCGTACAAGTTTCCAGTCGGCACTCGCCTTGTCAACTTCGCACCAATCGCCTTTGCCGCCGCCGAGTTTGTTCTGTACGTCGGTAACATTGTAACCTTTAATGTGCAACTTCAACACGTTCGTACTCAACAATTTGAGGTACTCCTCGACACGTGCGTAACGAATATGGTTTCCCAAGTCGAAATACGCACCAACCCACGGATTGTTGAACGACGCGACGAAGGCAGCATAAAACGACGGTGTTACCCAAAGATTATTCCAAACGTTTTCAAGCCCGATTCTTACGCCCTCGTAAGCCGCGACTGGAATCAATTCCTCAACGGCGGTGATTGACGATTCAGTCGCGTTGTCGTGGGCTTTGATGTAGTCTGCAAATTTGGCGTTGTCGAAGTCACCGAGCGTTTTGATACGTAGAGTTTTCGGGTCGAAGTCAATGTCGAACTCCCAAGGTTGCGGCATCGAACCGCCAATCCGACACGGCACAAGCAAGACTGTATCAGCCCCAAGCGCGGCGGCAACACGTAACGATTTCTTTGTTTCTTCAAGAGTCGCGTCACGTTTATCCGGTTCATTGAAAGAAGCCCAACCGCGCATAACAGATGAAACCCGTAATCCGTGTTTCTCAACTGTCGCCCGAATAGCGTGTGCCTCGTCAATACTAATGTTCCACTTAGTAACTTCAATGCCGTCATAACCAAGTTCTTTAAGTGAAACGCAAAGTTCGTCAGTAGGAGTAGCGACAAGATACGACTTATAAATACGATTCTTATAAACCGGAGCAACCTCGTCAGCCCAACTAACAACAGCCCCCAACCCATAAACAGAAGCCGCGCCAACAGCCCCAGCCCGCAAAAATTCACGACGTGAAATCATAGTAGTAAACCTTTCAATAGTTGTAAGTTTGTAAGGTAAAAGCGAAAACGTGCAGCTATTGTAAACCTAATTGCGTGATAATTCAAGTCGCGTCAAACGGTATCACCTTATTTCAAGTCCGTTATTCCGTATTGTTTGGATGTCTGTTTCCGCTGTTATACCGTAGGTTGTCAGGTAGTTTCCTGTCATTAACGCGTCGGCACCGGCACGAAATAGTTCGTATAATTTTTTGCCGAATACTTTTGGGCGACCGCCGCAGATTCTTACTGCCGCGTTCGGTACCGTTATTCGGAACAACGCAACTATCCGCAGACACTCTTCCGCGTCTAGCGTCGGGCGGTTTTGGAGCGGGGTGCCGGTTATGGCGTTCAGGAAGTTTATTGGAATCGAATCGACTTCCAGTTTTTGTAACGTCAACGCTAACTGTAACCGGTCATCCCACGTTTCGCCGATTCCGAACAAACCACCGCTGCAAACTTCAAGTCCGACCAACTTTACCCGTTCGATTGTCGCGAGACGGTCGCACCAGCGTTGCGTCGTACAAATCGACGGATAAAACCGCTCCGATGTTTCCAAGTTGTGATGATAACGTTTGAACCCCGCCGCCTTCAATCGTTCTAGTGACTCGCGTTTTAACTGACCGAGCGACGCACAACAAACCTGTTTCGCACCGACGGTTGCCAGCACCGACGAGGCGGCGTTCGCGATTACTTCGACATCGTCATCTGTCGTACTGCAACCGCTCGCGACCCAGCCGACACGCGACACGCCGGTATCCCACAACGCCTGTGTTTCGCGTATCAAATTCTCACTGCTAATAAGCGGGAACTCCGGCGAGTCGGTATTATAATGTCCGCTCTGCGCACAGAAACGACAGTCCATCGGACACCGCCCGCTCTTGATATTCACAATCGAACAGAGTTCAATCAAGTTAGCGGAACGAGCGGTACTAATTCGTCGGGCTTCATCCAGTAATTCGGTCAGTGGTGCTTTTGCAAAATCCATGTTGGTAAAATTTTGGTTTGGTTCATTTACTTTTGAACGAATAAGTTAAATTGTTGGTATTTCCTTCAGAAACGAGAATATCTTTTTCACAAAGTAATTTGAAATACCGTCGCACTGTTGCGGGTGATTTGCCAGTAACTTTTTGTGCTTCGTTAGGTGTAATGCTTCCAAATTGGCGGAGGTATTCGATAATCGGAGTAAGTTTACTAATGTCATCTTCGCTCAAACTTCGCTCATTTTCAACCAAACTTCGCTCATTTTCGGAACTGTTTTCATATTCAACAGGTTCAAAATTTTCGTGTATTTTGATAGTTGTTATTAAATAACTACGTTCATCGTCCGTTTCAAATTCCGGCGGTGCCGAACCATTTAATTTTAACTGACGCAGTATTTTTGTTATACCAGTGGACTTCTTCTCTGATAAATCTATTTCTTTCAGGAACTCACCAATACGTCGATTTCGATAACGCCGCGCTATCGCTTGACCTGACTTGAACTTTTCCATGTTAATAGATTTTGCCGGACCGGGATAATTGATTATTTTGATGTTGTCTAAATAAATACGTATCTCAACAGGTTCTGGAATCATATACGACTTATGAAATACAGCATTAACCAAAGATTCTTCCAACGCTCCAAATGGATAATTGAAGAATCGCTCTGCTTCCGCCCGCTTCTGATGTTTTACGACTTTTTCTGTAATGAGTGTTGATTGAATATAGTGCAGCGCGTCACGTATCTGAGTTTGAATCGGACATTTGAAAATTTTTTCGGTAAAATCATCAGAACCTTCTGCTTCCGGTGAGTTGAACTGAATTAACTCTATTTGCGCGTCTGGAATGTGTTTTTCGGGATGGTCGGAGAACATTAGCAAACCGATATTACGAATATCAATACCCACATCTGTTTTATTTGCAACCTCTAATGCAAGTAACAAGTCTTCTATTGGTTTATTCCTATCCTGAAGTAAAGCACTTTTACTATCCGTAAGAAAATCTTCAATGTATCCTCTGCGAATATCTAATACGCTCGCCTCGCGATTTATGCGGTCATCGAAAGGCACGGTATTGAATTTATCAAATAACTCCGTCAGTTCCTCGTCTTTGGCAACCGTTTTTACAGAGAATGGTTTAATCCAGTATTCTTTTTGCTTTACGGTTTTCTTGCCGGAAAACACATCCTTTGGTGCTTTGTAGGGACCGTTAGAACCAGCGGAACACCACAAATAAATAATCTGCTTCCCCTGATATTCTATAATTTCATATTGCGGAATATATCGCGGCTCAATCAGATTACAGTATTGGAAGAGTTCTTTTTGAATTTTGTCCAGTGCGTTCACACTAACACCGACAGGCGGCAACACTGGATGTCCATACTCTTCATCAATACCGATGACAATATATCCGCCGTTAGTATTGGTGAAGTCGTTGGCAAAAGCACAGATAGTGTGAATAATATCAGTCGGGGTCCAAGCACGCTTGTATTCTACTCTGTCCTGTTCCACAACACGTTCACCAAGCAATGTTTCAAGTTTTAGTGGAATCATATATCTGTTTTATTCCTATACTATTCGCGGTTGCACTTGTGCATCCGAACAAAAAATAAATGTAACAATTCTGATTTTACTTCCTTCACTCCGCATCCATCACCGCTTTTACCAGCCGGTCGTTTTCTTGCGGTGTTCGGATTGCCAACCGTATGTATGGTGCTTCTATTCCGCTTTTGTTTTGGCAGTTTCTTATTAGAATGTTGTGATTGCGCAACAACCGCTGTGTTAGGTTTTCCGGCGTTTCCGGTAAAAATACTTCGCAGAAAAAGTAGTTGGCTTGCGACGGCAGAAGTCTTAACTTCTCTGTTGCCGCCAGACGCTGTCCGAAACGTTTTCTTTCCTCTATCAACAGTCCGCACGCTTTTTTGTACTCAGATTCGTACTTGCCGATGATTTGCATAAAAAACTCGCCGAACGAATTTATATTCCAGATTGACACGTCTTTGCCCGCGTTTTTCATCCGCTCAACGTTTGCCGATGCCGCAACTCCCAATCGCAGTCCCGGCACTCCATACGACTTCGATATGCTCTTAACTACTGTTACGTTCGGATGTTCTTCCAATACTTTCGTACCGATGAATGTTCGCTGTTCTTCCGCGAAGTCACCAAACGACTCGTCTATTATTAACTCGCGGCGGGCTGTTTGCAACGTTTTTGCCAAACGGGAAACGTCGGCAAAGGACAGATAGTGACCAGTCGGGTTGTCCGGGTTTATCAACACGAGCCGGTCAACCGATTCCGTTTCACAAAATTTTACCAACTCCTCGACAGTGTAACTAAAACGTGTTCCGTTTGCCGTGAACAGACGCAACTTTTCCGTTGGTGTACGGTTGCCGTATTCCTCGAACGAAGGTCGCACGATACCGGTTACGCCTTCGTAGTTTCGTTGTATCGACTGTATCAACTCAGCGGCTCCGTTACCGACTACGATTTGTTCCGGTCGCGTGTCGAACATTTTCGCGGCGAGTAACCGGTTCACCGATTGCCCCGACGGGTATTGTGTTAGTAACGTTTCAAATTGCGATTTGATTTCGTCAATCAGACGTTGCGGCGGGAAGAACGGATTGACGAGGTAACAATAGTCGGTGAGGAACGGGAACCGCCAGTATCCGCCGTAACGTGAATGGTATGACGCGAGTTCTTCTTCGCCGGTCGCAAAGAGCGTTGCTGCATTGGCGAGGTCTTGTATGTCGTCGATTTCGTACCATTTTTCTCTGTCGAGCCGTAACGCTTTGAGTGTTGGGCGGTTCGGCATCGGGTTGTCGAGAAACGTTAGTATGCGAAGAACTTGCTCGTAGTATTCGTTGTGTCCCATCGCTTTGCAGTACGCTTCAAGGAACGGGATGTAGTGCGATTGCGAAAATTCTTTCGAGAAACGGTAAACGTTGACCGTTTTGTAGTAGTCGTTCAAACGATTGAAGTCGAACTGCCCTTTCGATATGAATCCGGTGATTTCGTCGTTTTCGTTGAGAGTGAGAACGGTACCGTCCATCCACGATTGGTACTTCGCAACGACGGCGAGATTCGGACGCTGGTCGGCGAGCAGCCGTGCGATAACGGCATCGTCGAATACGAGGTCGGACTCGAACAGTATAGTGTCGTCGTCGAGTAGGACGTTGCGTGCGAGGTAGAGAGAGTAGATGTTGTTGGTTCGGTCGAATATATGGTTGTCGATGTAGTTGATTTCGAGCCGTCCGAATCGATTGCCGATACGTTTACGCAAGTCTTCACCGCAATAGCCAGTGACAATGGTAACGCGGTCGATGGTGAGACGTTCAAGTTGTTCGAGCAAACGAATGAGCAAGGGCTTACCGAGCAACTCAACCATACATTTAGTACGGTCAGCAGTAAGTTCCCCTAATCGTTTACCCATACCAGCGGCGAGGATTAATGCTTGCATTTTGTTATGTGTGGTCGAATTAAAAAGGGGTTATTGTTGGTGATTTGTTTCAAGCATAATTGTTTCAATGTTTGTATAAATTTCAATCGTGACAGTATATCACGGCAAGGTCGGTTCGTCAAATAACTAATGATTGACGAACCTGTTTACACGTTTGGTTTTCTCATTATTGTTTAATCATCTCTTCGATTTTTTTGGCTAGTTTATCTGTCGCTATTAGTGCGTGTTCTTTTAGTTTGTATAATTCTAGTGCCAGTTTTGGTTTGCGGAATAGTGAGCCAACTAATGTCCCCAACATTTTTGACGTGCTGTTATCGGTATCCACTATGCGAGTTACCTCTTCCGACATATCTTCATCTACCTCGTCAAAGACTATTCTTATTACCGCCAACGGGATTCCCTTTTCGTTACAATACTCCACCACAGCGTATGATTCCATATCAACTATTTCGGCACCGAAATTCTGGTTCAACTCGTGTTTGTCGTTTGCGGTGCGTACTATCTCGTCGCTTGTCAACAATGTCATACTTGTTGGCTGTTCGTTAAACTTATTCCTGATTTCTATTGTTTTACCATCGTTTTTTAGTACGAAACGTTGTGGAACTATTATAGCGTTACGGCTGCACGCTTTCGACAGACTGCCGGAGTAACCCGCAAGGATTATTTTTTCGGGTCGGAAATTTTCGTACAACACGTTTGCGGCTTCGGCGGCGTTTGCTCTGCCGATTCCTGATTCTACTACCGCAATCCCGCATCCGGCGAACGAACCGTAATGAAAACGAAATTTCTTACCTTTTATGGTGCGGCGATTAGACATCTTGTCAACAACGCCGTTTGCTTCCGTCGGCATAGCGAAGATCAGACCAATTTCGGTGTGCGGCAGCGGGGCTAGTGATATTTGCATAATTGTTTTTTTTGTAACAGGTCACGGACATAGTAAGATTAATCACGGAAACACGAAAATAAACGTAACCGTTCACGGATATTTTTCTCCGCGAACGGTCACTCTTCCACCAGTGCGAGGACTTCATCACCGTTGGCATCGGTTACGGTTCCTTTTATTCCCAAAAGTTCTTTCCAACGGATGAAGGCACCGATGAATATTATGACCATCAATATCATCACGAGTAATCCCAATGCCGCAAGCACATACTCTCCTTTCGGAATATAGGTACCGAAAATCTGTATCGTTCCCGCCCACATCGTTACAACCGCCATAAAAATACCGGGAATAATTGTAATCCACGCATAACGGGCTTTGCCCATACGGATAATCATACTCGTTGCAATAATCAATGCGCACGAAGCCAAAAGTTGGTTACTCATTCCGAATAAAGGCCAGATGGCGGAAATGTTACCGGTGTATTCCAGATATCCCCACGCGCCAGTGAAAAGAATACTCGTAATGAAAATGCCGCCCCACCAACGGTCATCGCGGAATTTCGGAATCACTTTGCCAAACATTTCTTGTAGGAAAAACCGTCCGACACGTGTTCCGGCATCCACCGCCGTTAAAATAAATACCGCTTCAAACATAATCGCAAAGTGATACCAATACGACATCAAACCGGTGAAAAGCGGAATCTGGGAAAAGATGTGCGCCATACCGACAGCCAACGAAACCGCTCCGCCCGGACGCGATTGAATGTCTTCCTGAACTTGCGCCGCAAGCGACGTTAATTCCACAACCGGCATATTGAGTTTCGCAAACGCTTCCGCTGAAGCGTTGATAGCAAAATAATCCGCAGGAACCAAAACGCAAGCGGCAATCAGTGCCATTATCGCAACGAATCCTTCGGTCAACATCGCTCCGTAACCGACGAAAACAATTTCACTTTCACTTGAAATCATTTTCGGTGTCGTTCCCGACGCGATGATTGCGTGAAATCCGCTAACGGCTCCGCAAGCAATCGTGATAAAAATGAACGGCAACACGGGACCGCCGATGATAGGTCCGCCGCCGTGTATGAAATCTGTTACTGGTGCCATTTGAAGTGTTGGACGTACAAAAACAATTCCGAGTGCTAACGCGGCAATGGTGCCGATTTTCAAAAACGTTGACAAGTAATCACGCGGACAAAGCAAGAGCCAAATCGGTAACAGAGACGCAATCAAACCGTAAACGGGAACAATCACGGCAAGTGTCGGACGGTCAAGGTCAAACCAAACCCGTAAAGCAGGCATCGCGGCAACGTAAGGTCCGACGAGAATTGCGGCAAACAAAAGGACAACTCCGATGGCACTGGCTGTTTTGACACGATGCGGATACCGGTAAAGATAGACACCCATTATCATAGCGATTGGAATTGTCGCAAAGACGGTAAAAGTTCCCCAGGGGCTGTCGTGCATTGCGTTGACAACGGCTATCGAAAGACCGGCTAACGAAAGAATGAGGATAAACAGGATGGCGACAGAAGCAACGTGACCGGTAAATTCACCGATTTCCTTTGAAGCGATGGTTGCTAAACTTCGTCCCTTGTGCCGAATGGACGCGAAGAGAATCACCATATCGTGAACACTGCCTCCGAGAACGCAACCGATGAGAATCCACAAAGCACCGGGCAGGAAACCGAATTGAGCGGCTAAAACGGGACCGAGCAGCGGACCTGCGGCGGCAATCGCGGCGAAATGATGTCCGAAGAGGACGTACTTATCTGTAACGACATAATCTTGTCCGTCGGCAAAACGAATCGCAGGTGTGGGACGTTTAGCGTCTATTCCCAAAACTTTGGTTGCTATCCAAAGACCGTAAAACCGGTACGCCAAAGCAAAAACACACAGGGCAACAAAAATCAACGTCAGTGCGTTGGTACCTTGTAGCCATTCCATAATGAAACCTCTCTCTGGATTGAATTTTTATGTTTATCTTGAAATTTATTGCTCGGTACATCCTCACCAATCTTACATTTATGATTGTAACATAATTATATCAACTCGCAATGGATGTGTAAAAATAAGTTGGGGAATTTACTTTCGATTAAATGTAATAATTAGGTCGTGTCCCAGAATTATTGATGTGATGGTCAATATCGCTGAAATTTCGCACTCCATGACATTCACCCATAAATTCCGCACACAACCTAATAATTAACCACGAGGTTACGTTCTAAAATTGATGACACTACACCTACCTTCTGAAAAATTTGCCTAACTCAAGCGAGTTTGGTAGAATGTGGGGAAAGTTATCGTCTTTTTTGAAATTTTATCAACTTTTCAGATGATGAAAAAGTCTAAATCAAAAAAATTTTTATATTTAGAATGGGTTGTTAGAAGTTACCTGTATGTCAAACATCATTGAATTTAACGACGTGTCGTTCGCTTACGATTTGTTACCAGTTTTGGAATCGGTTACGTTTGGCATTGCGACTGGCGATTTTGTTTCGGTTATTGGACCGAATGGCGGCGGTAAGACTACCTTGTTACGGCTTATGTTGGGGCTTTTACGTCCTGATAGCGGGCAAGTTTTGCTGTTCGGCGAAGAGCCGTCGCGGAATCGTGACGCAATTGGTTATACGCCGCAGTTTTTGCAGGTCGATTTGAGTTTTCCATTGACGGTCGGTGACGTTGTGTTGATGGGGCGGTTGCGGCGTTATCGGTTTTGGGTTACGCGGCAGGATAGGCAGTATGCGGAGGCGGCATTGGAAACTGTCCGGCTTGCGGACTTGCGTGATAAACCGTTTCGGCAACTTTCGGGCGGGCAACGTCAACGGGTTTTGATAGCGAGGGCGTTGTGTAGCGCCCCGAAGATATTGTTGCTGGACGAGCCAACGAATAACATCGACCCAACCGCCGAAGAAATGTTGTTCGACATACTGACGGAACTGAACAAGCGGCTGACGGTAGTGCTGGTATCGCACGATGTTGGCGTGGTTTCGCAGTATGTCCGCAATGTGGTATGCGTAAACCGCAGAGTGAGTATGCACCCGACGGCAAGTCTCAACGGCAATATGATAAGCGACATATACGGGCGGCATAACGTAAATGCGGTGTTGCACGAGCCGTGCTGTTGAGTTTGAAAATGGTGGCAGAAGACCATTTTTTGTGTTAAAACATTAATCATCGTCGAAAGTATATCTAGCATAATACTGCATAAACTGCTAAAATACTCGTCATCGCTCGCGTTTCCCGTTGTTTTGTTTCTAATAGCATACACATTATTTTACAACAATGAATCACTATCCAACATCAACATACGTTATCTTTTTCCTCGTCACGTTCGCGTTTGTATCCTTAACATTCGGCGACACGGACTCGTCTCGTGTGTCCGAATTGGTACGTCAACTTGGAGACGACGATTACTACGTTCGGCAGTTCGCACAGGACGAGTTACTCAAAATTGGTAGTGCCGCGTTCGACGAAGTGCGGGCGGCGGCGAC
>JAITST010000530.1 GCA_031287585.1 Planctomycetaceae bacterium
GAACGCAAAGTACATAAAAAACGGTTCATCGTGTTTTGCCGCGTCTTCGATAAAACCGATTGACGATTCCGCCAGACTTTCCGCCCAATGTTTACCGTCTGCTCCCCAGTGTCCTTTGAACTGAGTATCAAATGGCGACCAAACATCGTCGCTATCGTCAAGCGGTCTGTTGTATGACGATTCGACAGTCGGCGGCATTCCTCCACGCACTAATCCAACGTGGTCGAACAAATTTTTCACCGGAACGTCAACGTGCCATTTTCCGGTAAAATATGTTGCATAACCGGCTTTTTTGAACGTGCGTGACCAAAACTCCGCTTCTGCTTCTGAACGTTTTACTTTTCCAAATCCGCCCTTTTCTTCGGGGCGGAGGTCGGTTTCTATGCGATTCTTTGCGTTCCAGAGAAAACGTCCCGTGTTAATCATCGAACGGCTTGCGACACATATCGCACCGTGCCATCCGCCCTGATTGTAAGCATTTGTAAACGTAACGCCTTGGTTAATCAGTCTGTCAAAGTTAGGTGTTTTAACGATTGGATTCCCAAGCGACGAAATCGTATTGAACGACTGGTCGTCGGTGTAAATGAAAATGACGTTTGGTTTCTCCGCCGCTTGAAGCAGTCCGGCGATGAATAATAACGTGATTGTGAGAGTGTTTCTGGTGAGCATAATTTTCCTCGTGTTGTTGAAAGTGAAATTGAAGTAAAACTATTATATACCGAATGGGGCTGACTATGGAATACTGACCGGTTCTCCATCTTGACGATTGATGAGGTTTCTGAAAACGGTAGCGTGATTGACTGTTTGTGATAAAAAGCGTACCGACGCATCACCGAGCGCGACATTGACACCGCCGAAATGATAGGAAAACGAAGTACGTAATCTGTCGCCCGGTTGCGGGATGTTTTTCATATTTATCAGTATTTCACGTTTGTTATTATTGTTTGACGTTCCTATCAGTCCGTGGTCATCATATACCCAGAAAAAATGATTGTGACATTTTTCGTTACGACCATCAGTTGTGTCGGTTGTCGGACGGTATGCGATTCCTTCCAAAAACAGGAGCGTATTACTCGAACCGTCAAACACGCTTGCCAGAGAATTACCGCTTGCAGCGTGAAATATACCATCGGTGATATTTCTACCAGCAAATTTGGCTGACGTTCCGCCAAATTCTATTCTAAAATCTCCGCCGTATCCAGCACCGGAATAATCTTTGGATGCTTTTCGTTCCCAATTTCCGACTGTTGCTGTTGGGCAATGGAAAAATGAGGGAGCAAGTAAAGATGCTTCCTTGTTAGCGTCAAACAGTGTGCTAAAATCCGCTGCCGTAGGGTCATTGTCGCTGCTAACAGTTTGTGCCTTTGGAACGCCGTGCCATGCAGGGGCATTGAAATCTATCAAATCGTAAACTGCCGGTGCTTCTACGAAAGGAAGAATAAACGCCGCCCAACCAATCTGATTTGGTTTATATTCAGGTTTGTTGACTGTACCGGGCAGAATACATCCCGGCGGAAAACTACCAAACGTATCATGATAGTTGTGGGAAGCAAGTCCAAGATTTTTCAGATTGTTGGTACATTGCATACGTCTTGCCGCTTCGCGCGCCGACTGTACTGCTGGAAGTAACAGCGAGATGAGAACCCCGATGATAGCAATCACAACCAAAAGTTCGACAAGTGTGAAAGCACTCCGCGATTTGCGGGGTTGCCGTATCCTACGCTCCGCCAATTTTAACTTTGTGTAAGTTACAAACATAATTTTCATTGCAGTATTCCTTTCTTGGAATGTTTTGAATAGTGGTTTATTTTTTCTTTTCAACGTAACGATCCACAACGATATCGTAACTTTTAGTTGATGAACAAACTTTGAATTTCAGCCCAGAAGTTCTGACTGAATCGTATTTTGTGTCAATCAAAAATATCCAGCCATTACCATCAGTGCCGGGTTTTTCGACTGAAGCGTTGACAATATTGACATCGTACTCGCCAGCAGGAAGACCATCATGGTTTCCTTCTGAACTAACGCGAAATGTGCCGTCCTGCTGTATTTCGCCGCGTGCTTGAAAATCGGGCGTTGAGAAAATAATTATTCCGGTTGTCAGCGGTAAACCGTCGTCGGAAAATGTCACTTTCCCTTTTAACGGAACTTTTCCACTGTTACAACCGTTCAAAGAAATAATTCCCAACAGAAAAATTAACAACAGGCATCGCAATACATACCCTATACGTGTCATAAATCGTCTGCTCCAAAACCAATACTAACTTGTTGAATGTTTTACGACCAACATGGTCACAACACTAACAACGCAAGAATTATGCCTATAAGCGACTGCACCGTAAAACAGGCACTAACTATTTTAAGATGTTGCCTCTCATAAAAGACATATTTGATGGGTAACACCTGATAACCGGATTATTTAATGGACATCCGTTAAATAGCGTTGGCAAACTCAATAGTTAAATGGTTACACACGCTAACACTCATCCAAAATGTAACGCTAACCAAACTGAGTGGTAGAATACCGGCGCGG
>JAITST010000539.1 GCA_031287585.1 Planctomycetaceae bacterium
TCGTATTCCGTTTTGACGGGAACATTGCCGAAATGCTTGCGGTAGAGTTCCAAAACGAGTCCCGTCGTTTCCATCTTGGCGTTTGTTTTGCTCGTTTTAATACAGCCAATCACGTTGACGGTCTGCGCGTAATTCGCCATAAAATAAATGTCCGATTGCCGGGCAAACTCGTGAAGCCCCGCCGCAATGCCGAGACCGTCTTTCACATCGTACCGAATACCAAGTTCGCCGAAAATCTGCGGCGTTTTATGCCAGTAATTCCATTCATCGAGTGCTATCGGAACCGTAACATCTTTGAAATTCGGTAACGTCTTGCGGTATTGCCGATGAGCATCGGCAATTCGTTTTACTTCGTTCGGTATTTGCCGGACATGTTCCGTAACGTTTTCTTTCACAGCACCAACGTAAAAATGTTCGCTAATCAAATCGAGGTGTTTGGCTGCACCGGGCAAAAACGCTTCGTCCCATTTACCGACGTGACCGACACCGATGACCTTGACCTTCGGGTCTTTGGCACGGAACACATCAACGAAGGCATTATGCTTTTCCACATACTTGTCAACAGCCATATGTCCGATCTGCCAATCTCCGTACATTTCGTTACCGATACCCCACCATGTTACGCTGTAAGGTTCGGGACAACCGTGTTCCGCACGGAGTTTTCCCATCGGCGTTTCAGTACTGCCGTTGGCGTATTCCAATTCTGCAACAGCATTTTCGACATCACCGTTGCCGGTGTTGATCGCAATATACGGTTCGGTTTTGAGAAGTTTGCAGAACGCCATAAATTCATTGATACCGAAATCATTGGGTTCAACACCTTTCCACGCCGGATTTTTACGCGGCGGACGCTTGTCCCGGTTGCCGATACCGTCTTTCCAATCGTAACCGCTGACGAAGTTGCCGCCGGGCCACCGGTAAATCGGCGAATCGAGACGCTTCAAACATTCCAGCGTATCGGCACGCAAACCGTTGACGTTATCGGCAGGCATTAAACTGACGCAGCCGACGGTGAACGTTCCCTTTCCGAATGCGGCAATTTCGAGCATCACATTATCGAAATCGCCGACAGGTTCATAAACAAATTCAACCTTATAGTAATCGCCGGCTTTGACCGGCTGTTTGAAAGCATCGTGATCTTCCTTCTTATCGCTCCAATGAAAATGGACTTCGATTCGTTCAATTCCTGCGGACGGTTTAATCCAAGCATAGCCGGCATATTTCTTCCCTTTTCGCACGGCAAGTCCGTTTTGCCAAACGCCGAGCCAACGGGACTGTTCCGTTTCCGCCGTGAACGATTCCGGTGAATGTTTGCCGACAAATGGTTGTTGTTCCGTCATACGGAGATTACATTCATAAATTGCCTTCCACGGTGATTCTTTACCGCCGACGGGATAAAAGAATTTCCGGTCTTCGAGCATTTCCGCCCAGATACCGCCGCCGTTGATGCAGCGTCCGAGATGTTCGATGAACTGCCCGTAAATGAACGGCGAAATTGCTTCGCCCTTTTTTGCCGTGTCAATTTTGACATCGACCGTTTGTGCCGAAGCGAGTTGACAGGAGAAAACGAAAATTGTCAGAAAAGTGAATAAGTGTTTCATTGCTTTGAATTGATATTGGTTAGAGTGAAGTTTCCAAATTTTGCTCTTGCAAAAAAGTGAGGGTTTGGTGTAAGATGTAAGTATAAAAAACTGACCATCATCCCCGCCCCCCACTTCCGACAGGATTGTCAAAAGAATAGTTTATCGCAATTCCAAAACGCAGTCAAGCTGTTTCAAAGATATTCCCAACATTTTCGCAACGTCTTATCACCTGTCGCAAATCGGCAAACGTTTTCACTGCGTCCTGCGGCAAGAGACCGTTGATAAATTGAATCGTGATAAAATTTGTATGAACCCGCGGGCTTCACATAAGCAAGGTTGGCAAGAAGTGGAATGTCAGTTATACGGTATGGTTGGATTTCTCTGTTGTCCACAAACACAAGTTTATCAGCACAGGAAATCATCGAACGTTATGGAGTTCGTTTTGGTATCGAAGAAGTGTTTAAGGACTTGAAGGAAGCGTGGCGTTGGAGTAAGCAGGAGATGCGGAAGTTGGAGAGTAGCAAAGCGGTAACTGCAATGAATATGATGATGTACTGCTTGACGGAATTGGTATATTAGTATCCGTCAAAGAATAACTCGTCCAGCATATTCTTAAATAGACGGAAAACTCCGCCATTTATTGCGATGTCAAGAGCGTTTCATTATTTTACGGATACTAACCGAGGCATTAAAAATATCCGTCCTCGCCGGATGAAAATTTGGAAAGGGCAGGACACTTATGAACACAAAAGTAACAAGAAGCGTATTAAAACCAAAAGCGTCAGGCGAGGATAATAATCCTCACCTGACGCTTCGTTTTTTAACAACACGTTTCACTACGTACTAATTAGGATAATACTGATACGGGTCGTTCGGCATTGCTTGCGGTACACCGGTATTTGGGTACTGTGTCGCTGGCGGAGCCGCTATACCGTTGGGTTGTGCCGGATATTGCGGTACTTGCTGGTAGGCATCGCTGTTTGAGTATCCGTAACTTGGTTGGATCGGTGTAGAGACATTACCCTGTACCGGTTGTCCAAGTTGCTGATTGTTGTCCTGATAGACCGGTTGCTGCGGTGGTATCGCGTTTTGCTGTGTGAAACCACCATCCTGCGGTGCATAACCGCCCGCTGCTGGTGCGTTTGGCGCGTAACCGTTTGTCGGCATATAGTTTACCGGCGCAATCTGATTTGCTTGTTGCTGTTGTGCATACGCTGGTGTTCCCTGTTGGTTCATCGCTACTTGCGGTGTGCCGGCATTGTTCGCATACTGATTATTGTATGGTGCCGGTGTTGCGTTCGGAACTTGTGTGTTCGCGTAAGCCGGTGCTTCTTGCCTGTAATCGTATGGCAGTGCTTGTGTCTGATACGACGAATTCATACCGCCCGGATTATTTGCAATCTGCGACGGATTGTAACCGTTACCGTCCGGACTTACTACCGTAGTGTTCGGCGACAAACGATCTTGACCGCTCAAACCGCTGTCATGAGCATAACCGCCATTCGGTATCTCAATATTCGCCTGCCCGTCGAGACTCGGTTTTCTGATGTCGCCGCCAGCAATACCGCTTGGGCTGTCGTCGTCAAGTTTCGGTGCCTTGAACGGGTTGTACGCATGATACGACGAGGTTTTATACCAAGGACCACCATTACTTTTGCAGCCGGTCCCTACACCACAGACCGCAATCGCGGTAACTAATAGAGCAATAATTTTAATTCTACAAGTCATGATTAAGACTTCCTTCTTTTCTAGTTGTTCCCTGCTGTGAAGAACCGAATTGTAATTGTCCATTCAAACAAATAACCGTTACAATCGTTACAGATTCACTTATCGTCACTACACCATAAATCTACAAATTATTTTCAAAAAAAACATGAAAATGTTCTATGAGCGGGTATAATAGGGAATATCTATGGGCGTGTCAAGGGAGAATTACGAAGTTTTTCGATGGACGGTAGTGAATTCAGGCGGTTTAATGAGTTTAGGGAAATTGGGATTATGTTTTTGGCTCTCTGACCAAACTGCCCTAATAAAAATTTACAAAACTTTCCTAAAATTCCCAAAACATCTATTGCCTAAAATGTTATTTTTGTGTTATCCTTAATTACTTACGGTGTGCCGTCGCGTTTTGCGGCGGCGGTGTGAATTTTTCAACTACTAATTTACAAGGGATAATATCAGTATGTTACGACGTACAATTGTTAGCGGTGTCAGTTTGTTTTTGTTTGCGGCTTTGTTCGCCTTGTCGGTTGAAACTGCGAATTCGCAAGTTATCAGTTCTGTTGTCGGTGGAGTTGCTATCGACGAGGGAGTGTTGAGAGCAGCTTCACGTCAGGAAAACGATAATCTTTCGCAAAACCTTTCGCGGGTTATAAGTAACATTCCCGACGGTTTGAATCAGGAATCGCCGTATCGGAAAATTTCGCTCAAGATGGTTAATGCTGAAATCGAACGTTGTGTTTCGGCATCACGGGTCTTCGCGCCGGAACTTTGTTTTCTCGGCGGTTTGACTTCGATAAAGTATGTTGTTGCCGACCCGGAAAACAACGACGTGTTAATCATCGGACAAGCGGAGCCGTGGCGGTCTGACGATATGGGGAATGTTGTTGGTAAAAATTCCGGTAAGTCGATTATGTTGTTGCAGGATTTGATTACGTTGTTCCGTGCGTGGGACACCGAGCGTCCGGCGGTTATCACCTGTTCGATTGACCCGACACCGGAGGCACTTGTCAGAGTTCAACAGATTCTGCAAACGCCGGTTCGTCAAGGTGAAGAACGCGCGAGAGCATACGCGCTGGAACAGGCAAACGGAAATCACGTGTTGACAATCAAAGGTGTACCGGAGGCGAGCCGGTTTGCGACGGTGTTGGCAGCCGCCGACTTCAAGTTGAAACAAATCGGTTTGGGGCACGAGAAAGCACCAAAGAATATCGTACCTAGTTACGTTTCGCTCCTCAATTCACGCAGCCGTAACGCATCGCAGATGCCGCGTTTTTGGTTTGCACCGGAATACGATTCGATTCAATACGACTCGAAAGAGCAGATTTGGGACATTGGCGGTTTGAAAGTTAAGACGTTGACAGAGGCGAGATTGTTCGATGTTCGCAGCGGGAAGCCGGTATCGACGGGACGTATCGACGGGACGGCGGAACGGTGGTGCGAGTTGATGAATAAAAACTTCGATAAACTATCCACCGCCGAGCCGGTTTTCTCGGATATGAAAAACTGTATGGATTTGGCAATGGCGGTTGCGGTAATTCATCGCGAGCGGCTTCTGGAAAAAGCGAACTGCAAAATCACAGCGTTCTCGCAAGAAGCGCGTTTGCACTTGCCAACGTATCCGGTTCCGAAGTATGTATCAGCGAAGTCGATTATCAATAAAAACGTAATCGCGTGTGGCGGTGTCGAGATAAACCCGTTCAGCAAACTTAACGAGAAAAAACTAAACGCAAGTTTGGACATTCTCGAAAAACCGCTAACAGCACCAACTGGTAACGCATGGTACGCAAATGCGGAGTTACCGAAAAGGTAATTTTCACAATAGTATAACGTTGTAGAGACGTGATGCGTCGCGTCTCTACGGGTTACAAACGAATGACATTAACAAGATAAAGACCTACGAAATTATGAAAAATATCATCCACATTCTCCTGTTCCTTCTTTTTCTAACACCGTTACACGCGGAATCATTCGAGTTCAAACAACTCGAGAACAAAGTGACTGTCCTAACCGACAACGGCAAACCGGTCTGGCAGTACAACGGCGGTCTGGTCGCGTCGCCTGATGTTCCCACGAAGGACGCTCGTTACCTCGCTGGTTGTTACGTCCACCCGCTTTACGGTTTACACGGCGAAGTCCTGACCGACAACGCGCCGAAAGACCACTACCATCATCACGGCGTTTTCTGGAACTGGCCTCACGTCGCAGTAACTGAGCCGGACGGCAAGGTTAATCAATTCGATGTCTGGACAAGTAACACGCGAATGAAACAACTGTTTGTCAAACAAGGCGAGTTGAAAGTCGAAGACGGCAAGGCAACATTCACGGTCGAAAATGGTTGGTTCATCGCGGGGAAGGTAAACGAGTTCAAGTTCGACAAGGACGGCAATCCGCTCGACGAGAAAGTGATGAGCGAAACGGTAACAATCACGACACGACCAGTAGTAGCGGAAACTGATAGCGGTGAAACTCAACTCAATTCACGGGCGATAGACTTTCATTTCGTCTGGACAGTCGGCGCGAAACCGATAACGTTACGCGGTGCGGAAGGAAAAAGTTACGGCGGCTTGACGGTAAGATTCCGTCCGTCCGGTAAAAAAGGTATTGATACGCTGATAACAGTTCCAAGCGGCGTAGCGAAAGACGACCTCCCCGACACGCCGCTTGAATGGGCAGACTTCACATCGTTGTTCAAACTGGATGACAACAATAAACCAACCGGCTTGCAAACCGGAGCGACAATCTTCGTCCCGAGTACTCATCCTGACTATCCGCCAACATGGCTAACACGTTACTACGGTCCGCTATGTATCGGATGGCCCGGGGTGAAAGACCGTCTGTTCAAACCAAACGAAAAATTCGAGTTAGACTACCGAATCTGGATTCACGATAGAAAGGTTTCGTTAGACGAAATAAAAGTTCACGGTTCAAGTTATAATCTGCAACATTTATCTAAAAAATTGGATGCTTATTATTAACTTAAATTCCCCTCAACAAATATAAAATTTTATATTTGTTGAGAGGTTGTTAGAAGTTGCCGGAAATAATAACTCCCCTTCTGTATTCTTCGTGCCACCGTGTCTTCCCAGTTGACGGCTTGATTAAGACGAAAAAGGAAGTCGTTGAGTTAACACATTTAACAAACAACATTTTGCAATACCGTATTTTACGTATATTTACCATCGTGAATTTTTGGAAAGTGCAGATGGTGTGGGAAACTATGTTTTCCCGCGAACCGTTAGATTGTTTTTCTAAAATAATCTAATATTGAAATTGTTGTCAACTGTCCGTGTGAACAGTTACAAAAAAACTACACCTTCCCCACATCCAGCGCCACCATCTTCAATATCTCTTCATTACTCATCTCCGTAATAGTTGCTTCCGTTTTTCCGTCTCCTTCTACTACCTCGTTTGCCAGCGATTTTTTGCTCTCTATCAATGCGTCGATTTTCTCTTCTATCGTCCCGCGACATACGAATTTGTGTACCAGAACATTTTTCTTTTGTCCTATTCTAAACGCCCTGTCTGTCGCTTGATTTTCTACCGCCGGATTCCACCAGCGGTCAAAGTGTATAACGTGCGATGCCGCTGTCAGATTCAAACCTGTACCGCCCGACTTTACCGTTAGCACGAAGAACGGCGCACCCCGTTCCGACTGGAACGCTTCTACCAAACTTGTCCGTTTTTTTGTTGGAACGTTACCACTCAAAATCAAGCCGCTGCGATTGAACACCTTCCGCAAATGCTCCGCAAGCGGTTGCGTAATCGTTTCGTATTGCGTGAATACCAGCACCTTCTCCTGACGCGACGCAATTTCCTCACAAATCTCCGTAATACGTTCAAATTTACCGCTCAATGTTGCGTCGTAGTTGAAGTCACCGGTCAACTGTGCGGGATGGTTACAAATCTGTTTGAACCGCATCAGGTATGTCAGAATTATACCGCGCCGTTTGATGTCGCTACCGCCCTCGCTATTCGTGTCCAACTCTTTCGCCAGTTGCTCGACCGACTGCGAATACAACACCGTTTGCTGTTTCGTCAGTCCGCACCACGCCGTCACTTCCGTCTTGTCGGGCAGGTCGGGAATGATTTTTTTGTCGGTCTTCAAACGCCGCAAGATGTACGGTTGCGTGAGTTTACGAAGCGGTGCGTAGCTGATTGACTGTTGCGGAAATGGTTCGGATGATTGTTGGTTTTTCGTGAACGACTTAACAAACTTCGCAAACGCCGTGTTTGAACCGAGTAAACCCGGATTGATGAAATCGAACAACGACCACAAGTCGGACAACCGGTTTTCAATCGGCGTACCGGTCATCGCGATTCGGCTGCCGGATTGCAAAACTTTCACCGCTCGCGACTGTTTCGCACCGGCGTTTTTGATTGCCTGTGCCTCGTCGAGAATTATCGTCCGCCACCGCCGCGACTTCATCCACTCAATCCGCTCGACCATTCCATACGTTGTCATCACCAAGTCAACATCGTTGAGATTCGCTGGCTCGCTCGTACCTCTGCCGCTCGAATGCGCGATTACCGTTTTGAGTTTTGACGCAAAGCGTTTTATTTCGGATTCCCAGTTGCCGAGTAACGAAGCGGGTGCGACTAACAGCGACGTTGTTTCCTGCGGCGCTGCTTCTTGATTCTTCATTAGTAACAACAACGCTATCACCTGAATCGTCTTACCAAGTCCCATATCGTCTGCCAAACACGCACCGAGTCCAAGTTGCGTCATAAGCCGCAACCAACGCACACCGACTTCCTGATACGGTCGTAATACCGCGTTCAGTCCGATGTTGTCGAACGATTGCCGTTCGCAGTTGTTCGGGTCACGAATCGCCGCTAACGTTTCGGCTAACGTCCCGATTGGCGTGACCTCCGACCAGTCGCGGAAGGTCAACTCCTGCTTAACACCATCCCACTTTCCGTCAACCGGTAAACCGGAGAGCATCCTCATTCCTTCGTAAAACGTTAGTCCGTCCTGCTTTACGAGTTTGTCAATTTTTTGCCAGTGGTCGAGTGCCGACTGTAATTTCTCGCGGTCAACTTCAACCCACTGTCCGTTGAGCCGAACAAGCGAAGCGTCCGCGTTGAGCAGTTCCGCGATGTCTTCACGAGTTAGCCGTTCACCGTTCAAGACTGTTTCGATGTCGAATTTTAAGAGCGACGACGCGGACAATTTCGATTCACCTTTTTGCGAACCGATATTGATTCGCACTTGCGGACGGCTGACGTGTTTGCCGCGCCACCAGTCCGGCACGCGAACTATTAGCCCCGATTCTTCGAGTAACAAGATGTCTTGTAAAAGTTGGTATGCTTGACGCGGCGACCACGCTCGCGGCTGATAAACAGTTTGATCATCAACCATTTTTTTCAACCAACCGCAACGTTCCGCCGCCGTGTTGATTGGTTGCAGTAAACGTAACAAAGCGTTACGGTCATTCTGCGAGGCGTACTCAGTCAACGCCTTCGCGAGCGGCAACTGTACCGGCTTCGCGATTGACGAAACGTTGTCGGTGTAAGTAGCCATAAACGCGAATGGGCGTGCTTCGTCGCGTTTGTTTTCGGCAAGATGAAACGTAATACGTCCGACAGTACGCCACACTGGATTCTGTTTCCGAATCCAGTCAACAGCACCGGCGGCGTGGTTCGCGACAAGAGTATGAACAAGAGAATCAAGTTCAATCCACCACTCGGATAAAGCGTCAGCGGTAAGATATTCACAACCGACAATCGGCGGTACGTTCATCAGAGAGAACTCAAAATCAGCAGCGGACGGCGGCGAAACTGCGGGAATGTCGGTAATAAGTTTGTCGCCTGCCGAAGCAAGTTCAGGCAGGTGACAAAGCCGTGTGATATAGTTCTTACCAAAAGAACGCAAAAAATCAAATTCGGCAGACAACACCGAATTGAGTTCAACGGTAGCAAGATGAAGCAGTACGCGAGGATACCCGCCGCCGTCACCAACAAAAGCAGCAAGAACACGTTTCTCAATCGGAGTAACGGCAGCCAAGTTATCGTCATCAGATTCAATGATAGGATGGCCAGCAGGTGAAATACGGAGTTGCATAGACTGAGTTGTAATGTGGATAACGAAAAAGAATAATTGTACAAACGTTGTTGAGTTTGTACAACACCCATATACACCTCGCGCACGTAAGACGATGATTTTATTCTAACCGAACACGGTTGAAATTTGTAGAAACGTTACATGCAACGTTTTGGTCGTGTCATAAATTTATTGTTATTAAAATTTGTAAGGAACAACAAACACCAAGATACGCGGGTTTTTACCATATGAAACCGTTCTTTCGACAAATTGCTTAATAATATCCTAAATCAAAAAATAATAAATTTAGAGCATTGCCAGTTTATTTATGTAAGCGTTCACGCTAATTTTTCACCACGAAGATACGAAGGAAGAAAAAGAATTTTAGATTTATGAATTTAGATTTTGTAAAATTAAATCTAAAACCCTTTTGTATTCTTCGTGGTGAATCTAACTCATAACGCTAAACATTACTGTAGCATC
>JAITST010000028.1 GCA_031287585.1 Planctomycetaceae bacterium
CTCGATACCGCGTTGGATTGAATCGTTACTATTACTAACGCCGCTGACTACAATCTTCACCGCTGGTCTCATCGAACTCGACAAACGACAACTCAGTGACAAAATTTTTAACAAACGAGTTTACATTTCGGGCGTGGTTGTCGGCTTGATAATGTTAATGATTGGTGAGGTTGATATTGACGCGAGAGTTGCGTTTGATTACACAAATGCGACGTTCGGTATCGGTGCGGGTATCATAGCCGGAATGTTGACGATGAACTTTCTGCCTCACGGACACCGTCGCGGCTGGCTCGTGTCGCTGGTTGTTCTGGGAACGTTTTGCGGTTGGCTTGACGTGTGTATAGCAGTGCCGGTATCGCTGCTGATAACCGCGTGGGCGAACATCGTGTTGCGGCAGACGGTTCCGCAATTGTCGCTGGCGTTGGTTGCGTTTGTCGTAGTGTGTGTTAAAATTTTTGTAGGTTCTCACTAGTTTTTCGCTAGAAATTAGGCGGCAACAACTCGCCGCTCGGATAATTGTAAGAAATGTTTTGAAGAATCAAGGTTCGTTTGTAAAGTGCAGTTAATGATTGACATTCATTTAATCGTACGCGCCGCCCCTGTAAAATTTCGTTAACGTTCAGCGAACAGATACCTACCTTATGTCACTTCATTTACAGTTTGAGTAAATATAGTCAGTTTTCCACAGCCCCTACCCACCACTAAATTGGAAAATCACACAAATCTTTGCAACTCCCCTGTTGACAAATTTGAGTAAAGAGAGTATAACATTAAACTTCACGCTTGCGATATGTTTTCGCAAGCAACAATAACACCAAACTTTTCACGAAAGGAAAGAAAAATGACAGATTTTGTAAAAACACAAATTAACACAATTAACCAAATGTTAAACTGGGGGGGGGGGCGCAGTTTACGGTAAATGCCGTATTCACTGTTCTCGTTCGGCTTTTACTTTGGTTGAGCTTCTTGTTGTTATCGCCATTATTGGCGTTCTAATCGCTTTGCTCTTGCCCGCTGTGCAAGCCGCCCGTGAGGCGGCGCGAAGGATGCAGTGTACGAACAACCTTAAGCAACTTGCTGTGGCAACTCACAACTGTCACGATTCCCGTCAGAAATTACCCGCAACCGCAAAAATGAACGAAGGTGTCACTAGCAACGCCAGTTTGCACCGTTTTTCGCTGTTAGTTCACCTTTGTCCTTACGTCGAGCAAACCGTAATCTACGACTTGATTCGTGATAAAAAAACAACGGGAAACGTTTATGATGGTTACAATGTTGCCGACCTTACCGATGCGTTACAAAACAAAAACTACGCGTGGTTAATGTGTCCGTCCGGTGACGCAACCGAACCGGTAATCACCAACTGTGACAATACTAGCCGCCATAATTACGGGGCTGTTCACGGTGACGTGATTATTACGAACGACGGCAATGGAACGGGCGGCAATGGAAACAATGGTAATACTGTTCCTTGTCCTCGTGGCTTTTTCGGTCTGAAATACGACTATCATACATTTGCCAGCATCAGCGACGGAACATCGAACACGATTGCGTTTTCGGAACGGCTCGGTCCCCGCGGCGCAACAAGAGGGGCATTCGATGGCAAGTTTCCGAAGCGGGGAGCAACTGTACAATCCGGACTAACAACGCCAAATGCGGCTTATACCGCAATTGCCGGTGCCTCTCATACGGCTGACGGAAAACGTAACAGTTTCGGGATTCAGTGGCTCAACGGTTGCATCTCTAATCAAGGACTTTCAACGGTATTGTCGCCAAATTCGGGTTCAATTCTTACGGATGCTTATGGCGGCAAGTTAGCGTTGCACACGCCGTCTAGTAATCATTCCGGCGGAGTGAACTGTGCTTTCGGCGACGGTTCTGTACGGTTTATATCAGAAACTGTTGACACCGGAACGAACGGTACGGTGAATATTCGCAACCATTTGTATTCCGAAGGCGAATCGCTGCACGGCGTTTGGGGAGCAATGGGTTCCGCTTGCGGCGGGGAGTCGAAGAGTATGTAAAACTACACCAAAAACAGGCGGGAACATTTGTCCCCGCCTTAACCCTTAACTTTATTTTTAACTTAACCTAAATTTTAATAACATGAAACACTTTATCTATTTTGCATTGTGTATAATTTTAGTCACTGGTTGTAGTGGAACACAACAACCGGACGATTTTCCGTCGGGGCTTGCTCCTGTCGAAATCAAGTTGGTCAATCAGGGCAAGCCCATTGAAAAGGCGGGCGTTTTGCTCGTTCCTGACCAGCAGACGAAGCACCGCGTTGCAGGCAACACGGACGAAACCGGAACGGTCAAGTTGGAAACAGCGATTAACAATTATTCCAAAATTGGTGTGCCAACGGGAACGTACCAAGTGCTTGTTCTGGTTCAACTTCAACCGGCACTCGCCGACCTCACACAGGACGAGTTGAGCAGCAAGAGCGAAGCGGAAGTCAAGCAGTATCACGACAAACAAGACAAGGAAAGAGAAGGTTTGCGAAAGCAAATCGGCATTCCGTTGGATTGGGAAGATGCCGCCAAAACGCCGGTCAAGTTGACGATTCCGTCAGGCGGCAAGAGTTTTACCATTGACGTTTCAGATACGAAAACGTTTGTACAGTGATTTGTCTTTTTGACAGATATGTTCATTTTTTGTAGAATGTACTTGTTCGGTAATTCCTTTATTTTGCCACGAATACACGAATAATTCGTTATAAATTCGTGCATTCGTAGCAAGAATTATTGTATGTAAATTGTTAATTTTATTTATTTTGAAGTTACCGAACAAGTATATTACCCCAAATCATAAATCTAAATTTCTTTTCCGCCCTTCGTGCTTTCGCGACTTCGTGATGAAAAATCTATTCGCTACTTATTTTACTGTGACGACAGCCAGCAAATTTATGCCAAATGGCTTCCCCACTAATTTTTACCTCCCTCTTGATGGGTTGTTAGAAGTTGCCCGTATTGACAAGCGGACGGGGGATTGTCATAATGGGTTGTGACTGGTGGATTTTACTCGGATGTATTATTTTGTCGTTTGGTGATCATGTTGAAACTTGGTTTAGTTGATTTTTTAGAATCTTATAAGGCGGCTGGTTTGGAGGACTGGGGATTGTTCTCTGTTGTCGAGACGGTGTTGCCGCAGACTGAATTGCAACATACGGCGCAAACGCAGCATTCATCACAAACTTTGTCCGAACCAATGATACAACAACAATCACAACAAACACCGCTACAACACTCGCCACCAGAACAGACCGCTTCTGATGATAGCGTCGAAGCACGTAATGAATTGCTTCGTATTGTCGCGACGGAAGTTTGTGACTGTCGGCGTTGCGCGGAGTTGGCTACGAAACGTACTCAGACTGTTTTTGGTGATGGCAATCCGCTTGCACAACTTGTTTTTATTGGTGAAGCACCGGGTGCTGATGAGGATAAAGCAGGTGTGCCGTTTGTCGGGCGTGCGGGTCAGCTTTTGAATGATATTATTTCAAAAGGGATGGGATTGGCGCGAGAGGATGTTTATATTTGTAACATTTTACGTTGCCGTCCGCCGGGTAACAGAAATCCGCAGCCGGACGAAGCGGCAAAGTGTCGTGAGTTTCTTGACCGAACACTTGACATTGTTAAACCGGAATTTATTTGTTGTCTCGGTGCGATTGCGTCACAGAATTTGTTGCAGAACGAAAAGACAATCGGACAGATGCGTGGTGCAATTCATAATTATCGAGGTGTGAAAGTTGTTTGCACTTATCACCCCGCGTACTTGTTGAGAAATCCTAGTGCGAAGAAAGAGACTTGGAAAGATATACAGTTGTTAATGAAGTTAATGGGAATAACACTGCCAACACAGTAAAGCCGATGCAGTAAAGCACATGTTGTGAGTTATTGCGATGTTTGTTGTGGTGACGTGTTGATTGTTTTGCCTTTTTGTTTGTATTTTTTGTTTTTCATTTTTTAACCCTTAATGTTAAAGGACATCATTTATGAAACGTGTTACATTTTTAATGACGGCGTTGTTCGCCGTTTTGTTTGTTTGCGAAATTTTTGCAGCCGATTCCGTTTTCCCGCCTAATCAGATTATCTCCGGCAGGACTCGTCGTCCCCGCGTTCAGCAACGTCTCGCAACTCCAACCCCGCAACCTACTATGACAATTACAAAACAAGAATTTACAGAGTTCGGCAAGACCGCCGACGGAAAAACAGTTGACATTTATACGTTGTCAAACGGCACGATTACTGCCAAAGTGCTGAACTTCGGCGGCGTAATTTGGTCGTTTGAAGTACCGGACAAGGACGGTAAACTGACAAACATTTCCGCTAACTACGAGAAAGTTTCGGACTACGAATCAATTCGTCCGTTCTTCGGCTCGCTCGTTGGTCGTTACGGAAACCGTATCGCGAAAGGTAAATTTACACTCGACGGAAAAGAGTATTCGTTGCCGACGAATAATGGTGCGAATTCTTTACACGGCGGACTCAAAGGATTCGACCAGAAAATTTGGGATGTGAAGGAGATTAAGCGTAGAAACGCTGTTGGCTTGGAACTTTCTTACACCGCGGCGGATGGTGAAGAAGGTTATCCGGGCAAGTTGGTGACGACTGTTACGTACTTGCTTGATAGCCAGAATAATTGGACGATGAAGTATGAGGCGACTACCGACAAGACGACTATTCTCAATCTCACTAATCATACGTTTTGGAATCTGGCAGGTTGTGGCGAGACGGTTCTTGACCACGAGTTGGTTGTAAACGCGAGCCGTTTTCTGCCGACTGACGATACGCTGATTCCGACAGGTGAACTCAAAAGTGTTGACGGTACGGTATTTGATTTCCGTAAGCCGCACAAGATTGGTGAGCGAATTGGCGAGATTAAGGAACCGTGTTTTAATGGTGGTTACGACCATTGTTACATTCTCGACCAAAAACGTGCGGGGGCGTTGACGTTCTGCGCGAAGTTGTCCGACCCGAAATCCGGGCGAACGATGGAAGTTTGGACAACGCAACCGGGTGTACAGGTTTACAGCGGCAATTTCCTCAATGGTTCGACATCGGCGTTCGGACACAAGTACGCAAAGCATACGGCACTTTGTCTGGAAACGCAACATTATCCCGATTCACCGAATCATCCAGAGTTTCCAACTACGGTGTTGAAGCCGGGGCAGAATTATAGCCAAACGACTGTGCATAAATTTGGAAACTAGACGTTTGCTGTACACTGAATTTTTTATTTTGTTACTATGCAAAAGAATTTTATACTTAACATACTAACCGTATTGCTTGTTTTGTTTGCGGTGAATAGTGTGGCGGAGGTTACTGCTGTTTCGGGCGGCGTTGTTGCTCATCGGGGGCTTACGTTTACGCAGGCACAGGCGATTGGTTTGTTGAAACTTTATCGTGACCCGTCTTACAAGGAATTTATTCGCCGCAACAAATACGAATTTCTTCACTCGCTTACTCCGAATGAGCGGGCGTTGCTTTTGTATCAGGTTTTTTACTTGCGAATGATAGGTGACGGTAACGTTGAGTCGCTGGCGTTGCAGTATGGTTCATTGCTTGGCGGCTCGCACGGTGTTGCGAGTATGTTGTCGGTGCTTACGCTTGAACCGGTACAGTCGATGCTTGAACTTGACAAAACGCAGATTCGTGAGATACATCGTTTGGCGGGTAATTTTCCGCGATCGGTTACGGAACAGATGCAGACGTTTCGCCGTGATAATCCCAACGCGACGGCAGAGCAAACAGCGATTGCGCGGCTTGGTGCTGCCGAGCGGTTGGGCGTGCCGTTACGTGATTCGTTAGGGAAACTACTATCAGCGCAGCAGTTACAGTTTTTGCGTGAGATTGTTTTTCTGTTGTATGGCGGGTTGGAAACACCGGTTGTTGACTTGGAGATTTTGACACTGTTCAATTTGACGAAGGAGCAACGCGATAGTCTTGATAAGATTGCGGAAGACGCGAATCAGCGGCGGGCGGACGCGACATCGGGACGACAACCAGAATCGCTAACACCGGACGATTTTATTGT
>JAITST010000029.1 GCA_031287585.1 Planctomycetaceae bacterium
ATTTATTGACGAAATCAATAAACTTGGTATAGAATACAAGGAGCGTATTTACAAAGAATATCTTGGCATTGATAATCAAAACTTAAAAGGATTTGAACTACAATAGGAGTAAAAAAATGCTTGCCGAAGAACTTGAAATCTCCGATTGGAGAATTAGTTACGGTCGTTCCGAATTGGAATATGAAATTGACGGCGATTATGCACATGTCCAAGCCATCAATGCCGAACCAAAAGGTTGCGGTATCGGGACTTTACTGTGCCAAAAATTTGAAGATATTGCAAAGTCAGAAGGTTGTAAAGTGATCGAAGTTCCTGTTTCATTAACGTCTGAAGCCCTTTGTTTTTGGCGGGCAATGGGTTACGAATTACGAAACAAGAGTGACCAGCGAAAAATGAAGCGGATTATCGAAACGGACATGATGCCAAGAGACGACCCGCAAGGCGTTATCGTTATGCAAAAACGGCTGGCGGGTTGATGTAGGATTATAACCCCGCAAGGGGTTGAATGTGGATAACCCCGTGCGCTAGCACGGGGGCAAGGCATCCCTGATAAACCGGAACCCCGTAAGGGGTTCAATAAAATATAGCGGGAGATAGTTCAACCCCTTGCGGGGTTGGGGGAGAGAGACGGATAGTATCCCCGTGCTGCGGCGGAGTTATCGAGATTTAGCCCCTTGCGGGGTCTCCCTTTGCTGTTGTTTTTTAGAAGACGGCTAATCATAGTCCCGTTAAGGACGGAATATCGGTAGAAAACGAATGATAAAAAATTCAGTCCCTATCGGGACTGCGCGAAACAACGCGTACGAACTTCGTTATGAACGATGACGTTTCCTGAATCCGAATGATGGTAGAGTGTGATGTCCGTATGTTATTCAATAGATATCGAAATCAACATCTGTGTCCGTCGTTAGCGGCATATTGTTGTACCGCAATGATGTCGGCAACATTGTTGATTTTTGATGCTGTTGCTCAATAGATTGTTTCTGGCTTTCCTGCCGAATTTTTTGGCTCAGAACCGCGGCATCGTACCACGTAAAACTCAGATCAGGATTAGACGCAAAACGTCCTAAAACACGCAACGTCTCCGCTCTGTTCTGGTCGTTGTAAAGAAACACATAACGCTCCTGACCTTTAACAAGAGCGAGTACATTGATGTCCTGACTCACGGCGGCGAATCCTTCATTTATCTGCATAGTTAGTCCTAAAATCTGGTTAAGGTTCTCACGACGAGTCCCCACCTGTCTGTGCGGTATCGTCTGCGATGTTTGCGGCGGCTTAACGCTTTTTTGCCTTCAACACAACAAACACAACTTTACTCCAAGCGGAAACTCCGTCAATCCATACAACAAGTTATTATTTGCTAAATCTTGTACGCTACGTAATCTGAAAATGTTCGCAATAAATTCTATAAATCACGATATTGTAAAATTTTCCACTATCGGTAAATTTTATATTCTCTGCCTACTATACTGTACACGGGGACGAATTGTTATTCTTATTTGCGAAAAACGCAAACATACAAACTCATACCGTTTTGAGTATTTATTATTCATCTGTAAGGTTTACCGCCGTACCACGGTTTTGGTTGTATTATAACTGTCTGCGATTTGCCCGCTCCGCCGCGTGAACCTAGCGTTTCCCAAATGCTCATCCGGCAGCAAAAGCGTACAAACTCCGCGTCGTTCTTCAATACCGACTGCCAACTCACAACACGTTTGTCGTCACGGAAAAGGTAATCCCAGTCCGCGAGTGCTTGCGTAAATTCCGAATCGTTACCATCGTACAACGCAACGTGCCGCATAACCGGTCCATTGTTATAAATTCCCCTAGGTTTTACTTCTTTCGGTCCGTCCGGTATGAAACCGCGCGGGTCAGGCCAATCGGACGGCAAACCCGGGAAACGGTCAGGTTCTCCGATTACCAAGTCCGGTTGGTTCGGCACCGACATTCCCGGCATCATCGGATAAACCGCAGGTAACGGCGGTACGACACCGTAAATCTGTCCGTAATCCTGCATCATCTCCGGCGAAACCCATTGCGGAATCGGATAACCCGGATAATGACCGACAAACGGTGATTGCTGATTCAAACTCTGGTCAATGTAATCGTTTTGATTCTGATTGAGCCACAACGTTTGCTGCGGTCCGTAATACAACTCCGGCAACGCCGGTTTCGGCGGCGGATAATCTTCCTGACGCTGCTCTGGCGGTATCGCCTCAATGTCGGGAATCCGCGTTATCCCGCTTCGCAAAAGCATCTGGTTTAGCGAAATCGCCTGTCCCTTCTGAATTTGTGTATCCAAGTCATCTTCCGTATTTTCTTCTGATTCACTACCCGAATCAGAACCGTTTCCGTATTCCTCGTCCTGTGCGGACATTTCTTCAAAATAGTTCACCTGCATAATGTCACGGTTGACCTTCTTACGGTGTTTGTTTGAATTGAACGTAACGTCAGGATTTTTCTTTTGTTCTAACTGACGTTTTCGCATCTGTTCAAGCGTTTCCTCATCGCTGTTCACATTCGGGTCGTCAGGAATTTGTGTTTTAAGTTGCTCACGTGCAAGTTCGTGTTCCGCTTCAAAAAGGATACGGTCAGGAATCATCGCCTCTTCCGGCGTTCCCCACGGCATCGCGTAACCTTTCGGTATGTATTGCAGATACGGATTAGTCGCGTACCATTTAGTTTCCAACTTCAAACGCGGCGGATAGTACGACGAATGGTCGTGAATATCGCCAACAACAACGACATCGGCTTTGAGCAAACGTCCAAGTTTACGTACATCCTCAATATTATCAAACCGCGTAATTCCACTGAGTATCATCGCCTCTTCGACACTTTTTTGCGGCATAACGTTAAATCCGGGAATCTTGGAAAGTTCGTTCCCATACTCCTTCGCAACCATCATCCCACTCAAACTACTACCGTCCGCACGATTAACAAACGGCACAACAGCCACTTCCGTAAGACTTGGAAACGGGTTGTACATAGTCGGCTTGATACGGCGTTTCGGCAATATCTCGCAGCCAACTGTCGCCAGAAAAACCAGCAACAGAAAAACTAATGTTAATCGACGCATATTCATAATGAAAACCATCAAACAAACGGTAACTAAAACCCAAATATCGTTACAATCGGAATTATCGGCAAAACCGCTACTGTTTCTCCAATTTATTTCTAAACAAACAGACACCGCGCATAATCAAGCAACATTTCCGACAAATTACACCAAAATCTACCTACTAATTTGACAGGAGATAATTTTTTGTTCATTAACGTCCCCCAAAATTTCTCTTGTTTTATTCCCCGTTTTTTGTTACTATTCCCTGTTGTGTCGTTTTATTATTGGGGGAATTGTTTTGTTTTTTTTGCGTTGGATTTTGGGTTGTTTGCCTTTTATTCTAGCCAGTGAAGGTGTTAGACTGCGACGTGGTGCTGCGGTTAGGGGTACTTTTGGACTTTGGGTTGTAGTTTTAGTTGTGGTTTTTACAGTTGGTTGTACTAACTTGCGGCGAGTTCGGTTTCGTGAGGCGGATAGCGGGGCATCGCTTGTTGCCGTTGGCGGCGGTGCCGGACAAGTCGTTAAAGTCGGGAACGAACAGATTGTTATTAGTCGGCGAACAATACTCGCCTTACGCGGTTACGACCTCGAAAAGTCGCTTATCAAGTCACCGCTCCAATCGCTTGTTGAGATTCGCGAACAGATAAATCGTGAACCTACATTAGACCTTATCTACGCCTTTGCCGAAGTTGCGTTTCTTGAAGCACAACGTCAGGAATCGACCAACCCAAAACTTGCTCTCGAAATTTACGCCGCGTCCGCGTTACACGCTTACGGTTATCTTCTTGATTCACGTTTTAACGCCAGCCGGAATAGTTACGACCCCCATTTGCGAAACGCTTGTATTTTCTACAACAGTTCCGTCGAAAAAATTCTCCGTCTCATCGGCGACAAACATTCCGTTGAACTTAATCCCGGTAGTAACTACGTTATCCGCACACTCGATAACTCGTTCAATATCTCGTGCGAACTGAAATCGCCGGCGTGGAACGGTTACGAGTTTGAACCGTTCAAGTTTGTCTCTGACTACGAAATTTGCGGCATGCAGAATGAGTATCGTCAGTACGGAATTGGTGTACCGCTATTGGCGGCGCGTCGTCATACTAACGAGAAAACTCCCGCGTCGAAGTATGTTCCGAGCAACTTGACATTTCCCGCAACTGCCGTTTTACGTTTCCTCCCGCACGGTTCACGCAGCAGAGACGGTACGCCGCTTCACGCGACTATCGAACTTTATGACCCGCTCACAACGAGTGCAGCTGAACTCGAACGGATGTCGATTCCGCTCGAAAACGACTTGACGACACCGCTCGCGTATTCGGTTGCCGACTCGCAATTCCGCGCCGCTAGTTTTCTTGGTTTCATCTCTCCTGATAAAATGTTACTGCCGGTTATCAATCGCAACGGTCGAACAATCGTCTCTGAAATCGACGATAAAAACAACGGTAAACCGGACGACAAGGTTATCCGTGAGTCGTTGATGGGGTTGTATATGATTCAACCTTATGAACACGGAAAAATTCCGGTCGTGTTTGTTCACGGCTTGTGGTCGTCGCCGATGATTTGGATGGAGATGTTCAATACGCTGCGAAGCGAGCCGGAGTTAAGGTCGCGCTTTCAATTTTTCTTTTACTTCTATCCGACCGGACAACCGTTCTGGATTTCCGCCGCACAATTGCGTCACGACTTGTACGACTTCCGCCTCGCGATTGATCCGCAACTTACCGACTCGTCGCTTGACAAAATGGTGTTGGTTGGTCATAGTATGGGCGGGCTTGTTGCGCACTTGCAAGTGATTGATAGCGGAAACGAGTTTTGGAAGTTGGCAAGTAACGAACCGGAGAACAAGGTGTTCGCGGAGTTGAATCCGAAGACACGTGTTGAATTAAGGAACTGGTTTTTCTTCCGCCCGAATCCGTCGGTGAAGCGGGTTATTACACTTGCGACACCGTATCACGGGAGCGAGTTTTCAAACAACGTTACGCAATGGTTGGGGAAGACGGTGATAAAAGTTCCGGCGGCGATACGAACGGTAACGGCTGGTTTGAACAATGATTTGCCGTTGGGTTCGTTATTGAATATCGAGACAAGTGTTGAGTCGTTGTCGCCGCAAGTACCTATTTTCGACGTGATGGAAAAAGCAAGGGCGAACTCGCCAGTTTACTTCAACAACATAATCGGGCAGGTTGAACAAAACGTAATAAGCCGCAACTTCGCCGCGAGTGACGGTGTAGTAAAGATGACAAGTGCAAAGTTAGAGCGTGCGGAGAGCGAGATAGTAGTAAGCAGTGTACACGGAGACGTGCCAACACATCCGAAAGCGATTTTGGAAGTAAAGAGAATTTTGCTCGAACACTTGCGCCAGTGAACGAGAAAAATTTACAAGATGAACATAAAAACCTGAATTTGACAAAGAATACATCAGTCACAACTTAATTATAGAAACAAATCATTACAAACGACTAAATTCAAACAAAAATTTTCCCTAACAAAATGCAAACCCGCCGTCAATTTATTTCCGGTTCGATTTCCGATACCGATTCATTATCGCTTGCAAAGCCGTCAGATTCCCTCTTGATAACCGCCAGCCGCAGCGCGATGGCGGGTGAGTTTGAGATTGACCTCAACGCCAATCAGTATCCGCAAGGTATGGAGTGTTCGCTCGACGCTCTTGACGAAGTTACGCGGCTTGACGAGAAACTTTCGTTTTTCCGTCCGAATAGTGTTACGTCGTACTTGAATGTTGTCGCGAAGACTGAAGCGGTTGAAGTTGATGATGAGGTGTTCGGGTTTGTCCGTGAGTGTGTTGTTCTTTGGCGTGAGACCGGCGGTGCGTTTGATATTACGGCGGCACCGCTTTGGGAAACGTGGGGGTTTGCGAGACGAGACGGGCGGCTGCCGAGTGATACTGAAATTTCAAACGCTCTGGACGCGGTTTGTTGCGGCGCGATAGAACTTGACGAATCCGCGAAGACGATTCGGTTTCGCGACGAAAGGTTACGTCTGAATTTTGGTGCGGTAGGTAAAGGTTTCGCAATCGACGCAGCGGGACGAACGTTGTTAGCGGGCGGTATCGACGACTTCCTGATACACGGAAGTTTTAGCAGCATATTGGCAAACGGAACTCAACACAACACGAACAACGAAAGCGGTTGGCAAGTAGGAATCGCACATCCGTTAAAACGCGGACAACGATTGCGCGAAATAAGACTGCACAACGTCGCCGTTGGTACATCGGGAACGCAGCAACAATTCTTCGTACATCGCGGCAAACGCTACGGTCATATAATCGACCCGCGAACAGGACAACCATCAGATTCGTTAATAGGGGTAACAGTAATAGCCCCAACGGCAATGTTGGCGGATGCGTTGTCAACTGCATTCTTCGTAATGGGACCCGACGCAACGATAGAGTATTGTGAGAATCACGAAAACATTAAGGCATTGATAACGATACCGGTAAAAAAGGGCGGCGGTTATGAGATTGTTGAAGTCGGGGAAATTTAACCGCGGAAGACGCGGCGTGATTACGTTTAGATAAAAGAACACAACTTCTTGACATCTCACACCGCCGACTGTAAAATGCTCTGTCCGTAATTTAGTCTTACTCCACAAAGGAAACAAATACAAATGCAGAACATTGCCGTACTTGGTGCTACCGGTTATACCGCTGTCGAACTTATCAAAATACTGTTACGTCATCCGTATGCGCGGATTGTTGCGTTGACCAGCCGTGATGAGACACGTACTATCGACAAGGTTCATCCGCAACTTGACGGACGCTTGACGTTGCCGCTTGAAAATCTTACGCCGTCGCAAGTCGCGTCGCGGGCGGACTGCGTTTTCAGTTGTCTGCCGCATTGCGCAACGGCGAAGGTCGCTCCCGAATTGCTCGCGGCGGGTGCGAAGGTTATTGACTTCGGTGCGGATTACAGACTTGATTCGTCCGACGTGTTCGAGACTTGGTATGGCGAAAAGCATCCCGACCCCGAACGGCTCGGCAAAGTGCCGTATGGTTTGCCCGAACTTTACCGGAGCGAGATTGCGGGACAGAATTTGATTGCGAATCCGGGTTGTTATCCGACAAGCGCGATACTTGCTCTCGCGCCATTGTTGCAGAACAAGATAATCGAGCCGGACGATATAATCATCGATAGTAAAAGCGGAGTTAGCGGCGGCGGGCGAAAAGCGAAGTTGAACTTCCATTACCCGGAGTGTAACGAAAGTATTGCTGCGTATGGAGTCGGTACGCATCGTCACAC
>JAITST010000474.1 GCA_031287585.1 Planctomycetaceae bacterium
TTGTCGAACATTTCGACGGAGTTAATCGACTCCGAAGTAATGTAATTGATACCGTTGAGCCAGCCGGTTTCCTTTTGCCAAGCGTTGGCTTTGTCGATAGACCATTGTCCGTCGGCAGCGAAAGCAGAAATCGAAAAAACGAGCAGAAAAATTGTCAGGTAAAATGGTCTTTGCATGGCGGTAAGTTAGTTATCTGCACATTTCAAATTTTAATTTTTCAAAAAAGTGGGTGTTCAGTATAAAATGTAAGTGCAAATAAACGCATTACACTGAATCCCCACTTGCGACAATGAACTGTCAAGAGAACGTTCTATCGAAATTCCGCAACGCCGTCAAGGGGTGGGAGAAAACTTAGTGGGGAATCCATTGTAATAGATTCCCCATTAAGTTTTACACACCCAACGGCAGGCGGTATTGCGAACTCCGATACTTTCCTATAGAATGTCTTGTTAATGTTCCAATTGATTGTTCATCGTGCTATAAGGAAAACAATGTCAAAATGTCCAATTCGATTTTTCAATACCACGGGTCCGTGCAATCCTGATAAGCATTATATGTTACCTCCTGCTAACCGTTTGCAAGGTGCGCAGTTGCATCGCTACGTCCGCGACGAACTTTATTGGTCGCTGCACGCCCCGCGTCAAACCGGCAAAACAACATTCTTGCAAAGTTGGACGAAGGATCTCAACGACACTGGAAAATATGCGGCGTGCTGCGTTACCATTGAAATTGGGCAAGGAGCAACGCTTGAAATGGGAATGCCTGCAATTTGCTCAACCATTAGGAAAATTGCAGACGATTCTCATTTGCCTGTTCCTGAAACAAATGAAGTGAATCCATTAACAATGTGCAATTCCCTATTGACCGATTGGGCGGCAAAGACCGCTCCAAAGCCGCTCGTTGTTCTTTTCGATGAAGTTGACGTTCTCGAAGGAGAAACAATGATTAGTTTCCTTCGCCAATTGCGCAGCGGCTTCTCCGACCGAGGTGTCGGCAAGTTTCCCGTTTCGATTGCTCTTGTCGGGATGCATGACTTGAAAGATTGGCTCATTTCGGTAAAAAACGGTAAGATGGTCAATCCCGGTTCACCCTTCAACATCAAGGAACGTTCCGTAACCATCAGTAATTTTGTGAAAGAAGACATCGGCGATTTGTTTGCACAACGAACCGAAGAGACCAGTCAGCAAATTGAACCTGCGGCTCTTGATTACGTTTGGGAACAATCGAAAGGACAACCGTGGATTGTGAACAATTTATTCAAGCGGGCGACAATGGAAATCCTTGACGAAGAGGATTATCAAACGGTTACACTTGCTCATATTCAACAAGCCCGCGAACAAATGATTCCCGATAGAGAAACGCACTTGGAAGCACTTTCCTTTCGCTTGAAAGACCCGAATATCCGTTATGTGATGGAAACACTGATAACGGGTAATATCGATATGGATTTAGCAAACAGTGATGCGTTTCGTCAATGTCTTGATTTGGGTTTGGTTGCAAACAAAGATGGTGAAGTCAGTATTGTAAACCCAATTTACCGCGAAGTGTTGGCAAGAGAGATTTCCTATGGAGCGCAGATAATGATGCCGAATCTGGCATTTCGTTGGCAAAAATCGGATGGGACGTTGGATATGGACGCATTGCTGAAAGAGTTCCAGAAGTTCTGGCGGAAACATTCGGAGGTTTGGGAATCAAAGTCAGACCATACGGAAGCGTTTCCGCATTTATTACTGATGGCATTTTTGCGGCGGATTACGAACGGCGAAGGACGGATTGACAGAGAGTACGCCGCTGGTCGTGGACGGCTGGATTTGTCTGTTGAATATGCAAATAAGGAGTATATCATCGAGGTAAAACTTGTCCACGATTACGACACATTAAAAGAGGTGAAAGAAGAAGGCATAGAACAAATTATTTCGTATCGGGGCAAATTTGACAAAACGATTCCATGTTTCCTTGTGATTTTTGACCGACGGAGTGTAGGTAAAAAATTGCCGTGGGAAGAGCGGATTTCTTGGAACGTCGAAGGCGATGTAACGGTGATTGGGTGTTGAACGATGTTTGCCCGAATCCAACTTCCGACAATGGATTGTCAACAGGGCATTCTATCGCAATTCCGCAACGCCGTCAAAGGGAGGGGAGGGTAAAAATTAGTGAAAAATCTATTCGTGAACGGTTACTACTTATTATTTCTTTCTATCATCGAGAAATCGTTTACGAAGGTTTCGTTGGATATTTTGCACCGACTCTTTTTCTTGCAAGAGATAAATGAGAAATTTTTGTTTATCCTTCTCCGGTAACTCCGTAACCCAAGTCTTGATTTCTTTGAACGTTGGTTCTTTCAGGGCGTTTGTGCCTGCCGATTGAACTGCGGTTGTCAAAGTATCACTGTCGAGATACATAAAATCAGCAAAGGAACGGAGCGTTTCTGTCAGTTTTTTTATTTTGGCTGGTACAGGAGGAATTTTGTACTTCCCTTTATTTTCGTTGCGGTTTTGAGCAAGCCAAGCAATGTACAAGCAACGGTAATCCCCCGCTATAAGGTCATCCCGCAAGGAAATAAATTTTTTAATTTCCGTTTCGATTTTCCACCATTCTTCGTTCTCTTCGACATCGGCTGTTATATCAATAATAACACTGACTCCTTTTTTAGTAATCCGAAGTGTTTCCTCCGTTTCATATTGTTTCATTAAATCAAAATCTACTGATTTTGCCGGAACTTTGAACATGATGATCCGCGTTCCCCAATTGGCGTAATACAGATGAACATCAAAGTATTTTTCCATGAGAACTTTGGGATTCGTTTTTAAATCACCCCATTGATACTTGTTAACAAAACGCCGTGAATTGATTTCGGCTCGCGTCGAAATTTTAGGAAGTTCTTGTTGTTCTTCATCTGTCAGCGGTTTGTCGATAGATTCAAAATAGTAGTATTGGTATTCACTCATGATATTTGACCTTTATAAAAAATTGTTTCTAAACTGGAAGGATAAACAGAGTCTAAAATTCATCTCCCATCAAACACCAATAGAGCCAATCTTCGATAATTTCGATAGATTTTACGTCACCGCTAATCGGTTCCAATTGTTCCAATGGAACGGCAAGTTCACGGTCATTCCATAAAACGACAACAAACATTTCACTTTCGCAATCGTCAAAGGGAGCAACGCCGAGTACATCGACTTCTTCACCAATTTTCAGTGGTGACATTGACCGGATTTTGCGGCAGCGACAACGAACATTATTTTGGATAGTGTCATCTATTGAGGCGTGCCAACCCATGACTCGCTCATCAGAATCATGAGCATCAACAACAATTTCGTAATCAATCCGTTGCTCACGGATAGGATCATTTTTTGTAACAACTGATTTGTGCGGCTTGAAAGTAACCTTTGCCGTAGAAGACAGGTTTAGCCGGCTTGCTTTCTTTGTAGTTTTTTTGTTATCTTTTTGGACATAGTATTTTTCGTTCGATAAGTTACTAAGTTACTGTATGTCACGAGTATCGCCGTTTTACCACAAAAATATCCGACCGCAATATGCTCATTTTTTCCTGCACGGGAAGGGTGTGTAAACTTTAGTGGGGGATTTTGTTTTCAACTAAATGGCACAAAAAATGCTGTGTCCGAGTAACATAACAAAATAATGCCCTAAATCCTTGTTAACTTATTTTGATGCGAT
>JAITST010000148.1 GCA_031287585.1 Planctomycetaceae bacterium
GCGAAACTGTTTCGCTTTCTTCGTTTCACTTTTGGGTCAAGCGGCAATTGTTGTGTGCCAAATTACATCATCCGGCGTGGAATAACGTTGCCGCACAGGGATTACTGATTAACGTTCCGCTTTTGACTGCCGTCGGTTTGCTCGTTGCTGGTTTGGTTTACGGCAACACACAGGCGACGTTGTGGAATGCTGCATCGCTTATGGCGTATTGGAATGTACTGTTCATATTTTGTGTTTACTCTTACTCTACATTGCCAATGACACGGAATCACCTTGTGCCTATTTCGATTTTTGATGATTATGTTTAGGCGTTTGGTTGAGATATATGAGAGTATTGCGATTGGCATAGTGTAGTAAATTTTAGATTATTCCAAAAAATACAGTCCAAAATTATTACACTTATGTCCCACACATATTAGAGGGTATTTACGTGAACACATTTCGTTTCATCGTTATTTTGTCTATGCTCACGCCGTTTGCTTGTTTTTTTTTGGCGTTGGTTGGGAATCCGGTTTTGTTGCCGTCGGACGTTTTATCTTTCGCTGACACTCAGGATTCACGGATTTATTGGCAACTTCGTTTTCCGCGAACCTTGCTTGCAATAATCGCGGGCGGTGGATTGGCTCTGTCTGGTGCGGTTTTTCAGGCGATTTTTCGTAACCCACTCGCTACACCTTACACGCTCGGAGTTGCGAGTGGTGCGTCTTTCGGCGCGACACTTCACATCACGCTTTTCGGTTACAGCAGTGTTTTCATTCTCGGACTGAATACGATTTCGTGGGCGGCGTTTGGGGGTGCAGTGATTTCGATGCTGATTGTTTATTCGCTCGCTCAATTACGTAACGCACCACCTGAACAAATGTTGTTGGCGGGTGTTGTCGCGAACTTTTTCTTTTCGAGTTTGATAGTTTTTATGCAGTACATCGCAGACTCGTCCGGCGTATTGCGTATTGTTCGTTGGACGATGGGGGGGCTGGATTTTCCGGGTTATGAAGAGTTGATTCAACTTACTCCGTTTGTGCTGATAATCAGTGCGCTAACATACGTTTTTGCACGTGAACTAAATGTACTGGCGACAGGCGTTGAACGTGCGTATTCGATTGGAATTTCGGTTGAACGCTGTCATAGGTTTTTGTTCTTCGCAACGTCGTTGCTGGTCGCGGCAATTGTTTCGATTTGCGGACCGATAGGTTTTGTCGGTTTGATGGTACCGCACATTTGCAGATTGCTAACGGGACCAGACCATAGTGTTTTACTTATCGCATCTTTCATAGTCGGCGGCTTATTCCTCGCAATTTGCGACACCGCAGCACGTACACTTTTCAGCGTCGGAGAATTACCTGTCGGTATCCTAACAGGAATGTTGGGCGCACCTTTTTTTCTTTGGTTGCTGTTTAAACGGTAGAATGAATTTAATCTCTGACGGACGTACACAATTGTATCGTTGCAATTCTGACTTTGTTTTTATGGATTCAACACCTCTTTTTGATGATTTGTTGTTCGACAGTATTGTCGTCTTTACGTTTAGGTAGGACATTCGAGTCATCAGTTTCTACGAATAGAATTTTTTCCCCTTCGTTTTTCCTGCTAAAAAATAAAAAATAATTTGACTAACCCCAAAATACAACCTATCTTTACCAACAGCGGTTCCGCCGCAAATAGTCTAACTGAAATTAAACAAAAAACGGTGAAAAAAATGTCAGATGCCACATTCTCATTCGACGCAATTTTCGGTTCGTTGTACGACATCGAACTCCAAGTTTCGGACGTTAAAAGCCAAATTCAGAGTCTTGAACGTGACCTGAGTCTAACGCTTTCGTCGCTAGACAAAACGAAGAATGCGATAATCAACATAGCGGGAGCAATGGAAAAAACACGTACTGACGCAGAGAAACAATTCGAGGCGATGGCAAACTCGCAATCGGCAGAAGACGAAATGCGTAAAGAAGTTACGTCAAGTTTCAGTGAAATGTTCAAGGCAATAACAACTGTATTTGGAACAGCCAAAAAACTAGGAATAGTAGAATCAATAGATTTCTCGCAATCAAACCCGGAGGCACAAGACACCGTGTCGCCAGTTGAAGGGGAACGTTTCTCCGAAGAAACCGAAGCGGTAGCGGCTGCGCCATCGATTCCGTCCGCCCCCGCTCCCGAATCCGAAAAAGTTAATGAACTAAAACTGCCAACTGCATTACCAACAATCCCAACCGAACTTCCCGACCTATCAGATATTCCAGAATTGGAAGAATTAAAAAATCTAACGGCAAAAACAAAGTCGGAAGAACCAAACGAACCAGAATTTGCGTTACCAACATTCGATGACCTACCAGCAGAATTATCGAAAATTGAAGAACTACCGGAATCAGTCGAAGCAGACGGAACAAGCGACGAAATAGACGAGGAAGGAAACCCGGACGACGTAGCCGACCTAATCCAAAGTATGTCAACGCCGTTATCGGCAGGTCTAACAGAAATCCCAGCAACAGAAACCGACAAAGTAACAGCAGACCTGGAAAAAATGCTAGACCAACAGTAAATGATTGAATATGTGAAATACCAATAATTCAGTCATATTCTAAACTTATTGGATAATGCAATTCCATCCGAAAAACCCGAAGTTGGTGACTATAATCGAATCCCTTTACGCGCCAACCCAGCAAAATTTCGCTGACACAGCGAACTGAATCCTGCCTTTTGCGTTTCATTTACAGTTTGAGTAACATCTTTATTCCGTTATCTCAATCGGCGTATTGATTACTTCGCCTGTTATCGGGAAATTTTCTTTATCCCAATTCAATTCTCTGATTTGTGTTAGACGACCTTTTTCTGGTTGGGTTTTGTCGTATGCGGCTAGGATTATGTAGTCTTTGTTTTTGTATTTGAAGATTCCGTTGTGACCTGTACCTTTCCATCGTTCGTTACTTGTTAGAATTGTTGTTCCGCCGCCTTTACTCATACTTTTCCCTTCTTTGTCTATATATTCTCCTAACGGAGTTTTCGAGCGTCCTACTGTGATATGATATGTACTATTTACTCCATCGCAGCACGAGCCGCGTGAGGTAAATAGATAGTAGTTGCCGTCGTGTTTTATTACGAACGGTGCTTCGATGGATGTGTCGTCGGATCTTTTACGTGTTGCCGCCGATATGTAGTCGGCAGGGATTTTTAGGGCTTGGTCGCTGTACTTGAACGGCTTACCTGTTTTGCTATCAACTTCTACTGCTTTTATTCCAGACCAATACGACCCCCAGAACAGATACGCTTTGCCGTCGTCATCAACGAACAGTGCGGAGTCGATTGCGTTGTAGTCGGTTTTGCCCGGTGCTGAACCTAGCACTATTCCACGATCTTCCCACTTGTAGGCGGCACTTTTTGGATTTAACGTTTTGTTCACCGCTAGCCCGATTACCGAATGTTGTCCGCCGAATGTTGAGACAGAGTAGTAGAGGTAGTACAGACCGTTGACGCGAACGATGTCTGGTGCCCAGATTCCCTTTGCACCCGGTACCACTTCAGCAGCCCATTGCGGGACTTTGGTATCGAATACTTGTCCGGCGTGTTCCCAGTCAATTAGGTTTTTGCTGCGCGTGATTCTGATTCCGGCGGCGGTTGTGAAAACATAAATACCGCTGCCGTCATCGGCAATTAACGCGGTTGGGTCGGGAGTATCGAATGGAATCAGCGACAACTTTGGTTCCTGTGAAAACGCTGATGTGATTAGGAGGAATACGAAAATGAAAAGTTTTTTTGAAGTCATATTTTTGGGATAGTTAATGGTAACAGCGCGGTACACAATGTGTAACGAAGCAGTTACGCTACGTTGGTTTAATTTTACGTAATGTCTGCTTCAACGTTAATCATTCTACTCCATTTTACAGTTTTAAACAACTGATTATCCCGTTTTTTGTGGGGGCATGATTCAAAAGTCCACGCGTTGTCAATTTAGGTAAAATGTAGCATTGTAAAATGGGATAATATATTCGGTAATAATTAAAATAAGTATTCTTTTGTTGGAATAGACAAGATGGCAGTCTGCCTATTTTTACATTCTGATTTCCACCAAAAGACAAGATAATCAGAAATTTTATTACGTCCCACCACTTACATGTTATAAATCTTATGTTATAATTGAGTTTTCCTTAATGTATAGATTTCACGGATGTTCAATTTTCTTGCGGAGAACTTATTATGAAAAAAATCGGCCGGGTTATCGACAAACACAATTGTACAGATGAGAATAGTGATGTTTTGCATAACCGTGTAGTTAAAGAGATTTTGAATGTTACAAATGTTGGTGTACGCGACTTACAAGTTGTGAACGAAGATGACTCAGTTGTTATTCACGGACGTTGTCATACGTTTTATACGAAACAACTCGCACAACAAATCGCCGTTTCAATACTTGGTAATAACACAGAAATTGTAAATGCGATAGATGTTACGTAATTGAAATACATACTGCGTTCCCGTGTTCAATTGATAAATTCCAATAAGTTTTGATATATTATGGCTGTTACTTCACTCGTTCGACTTACACCGCCGGGACGGGGTGCTATTTCAACTCTTGTACTTGACGGACCGGGCGCGATTAGTATGGTTGCTCCTTTGCTCACCATCAATCCATTCAAACTTTACGGCGAGACTGGCGTTCCAGTGTTCGCTAAATTGCGTTTGGAAAACCAAGTTGAGTCTGTTGTTCTCGATGTTGTTTCGCCGGCACATTTACGGGTTCACTGTCACGGCGGTGAAGCAATTACTGCGGCGGTTGCGGAGACGTTACAAATTTGCTGTGGTGCTACTGTTGTTGACCCGTTTCGTTGGCAGAGGTGCCAGGCAAATTCCAGCGAGACGGAGGCACTGGCATTGTTACCACTTTGCCGTACTGAACGGACTGCGAAAATTATGCTCGACCAAGTTGGTGGTGCGTATCAACGGGCAATAGATGATTTACGAATCGACGAACTCTTGAGTTGGTCTAATGTTGGGTTACATTTAGTCGAACCGTTCCGGGTTGCGGTTGCGGGTTTGCCGAATGTTGGAAAGAGCAGTTTACTCAACGCGATGGTTGGTTATGAACGAAGCATAGTTGATGACTCTGAAGGGACAACTCGTGATTCTGTGGTTGTTGAGACAGCACTAGACGGTTGGCATGTGTCATTGGTTGATACGGCTGGGATACGAGAAACGGAAGATGTTGTTGAAAAATGCGGAGTGAAACAGGCGGTTGCGATGCTGAATAAAGTTGATTTGACAATTGAAGTCATCGACGTGACGACGGAACAACAAACCGATTCGATAATGCCGCCATCAATTCAAGTGTTGAATAAGAGTGACTTGGTTGGCAACAAGAAGAGTGAAAAATTTCCAAACGCATTACGTGTTTCTGCGGTAACAGGCGGCGGCGTTGCAGAGTTGATTGAGAATGTTGTAAAGATGCTGGTTCCGAAGTATCCGCTACCGGGACAAGGTGTGCCGTTTACGATGGAACAGGTGGAAGCATTGAGAGGGCGGAGAGTGTGAGAATTGTAGAGCAAAAGCGACATTACCGGGTCGTGTTACGGAATTGTTGCTGCGGTTAGTGAAACTACTTAAATTGTAGGTTTTCCATTGCCGTTTCCACAAATTACGTACACTACCAAAATTAGTGGGTAGATTTTGACGGGGAAACTAACGATTGGTATGAAGTAATAAAGGAGAATCTCTAAAAACTCTTTTTTAACGCGGAGGACACAAAGAGTCGCGGAGTAGCATTTTTTTGTAACTTATTCTATTATAAATCATTACAAAAGATTTTCAAAATAAAATCTCTGCGAACTCTGCGGTTAAAATTGAGGTTTTTAGAAATGCCCAAAGGAAAAAACGATGGGCTTGTTCAGAAATCGGAGAACAGAGGAAATAGATATTTTGTTTAAGCAAAATATCCCGCATTTTTCAACAATTCCAACGCCCCGTTTTAGTTTCCGAACAAGTCTATTGAACAAAATCGCATTTATTCACGTTTTTTCAC
>JAITST010000172.1 GCA_031287585.1 Planctomycetaceae bacterium
ATCAGCGGAACCGGCGCGGCGGCTTCCGCCCCGAACGCCTTTTGTAATCCGCCGAATAATCCGGCACCAAACGGCAACAACATTCCGGTTTGGAGAAATGAACGCCTGGAAGGTAATCGTAACATCTTGTAACTCGTTTTTCTGTTGAATTTTTTATGAAGGTCAAACAGCCGTAATTCTACTCAAACTGTAAATGAATTGCAAGCATATCTTACAGTTTCATTTGTAGTTTGAGTAACCTATTTTACAATCGTGTTAGGTATAGTACGCTTGTGCGCAACAAAAATTGTGATACTCTTTAATTTTTGCGTTAGAAATAAACAGAACAGACTTTCACTTTTTCTCGCTCGTCTGTTGTTCGCCGTCGGCATCGTTTGCTTTCCATACCATCGGTTTACGGTGGCGTGCTTCAACACGCAACGCACACTCGCCGTTCTGGAAAACTCTCACCGTTCCGCTTGATTGGCTCACCGCAATCGCAATCGCACTCGTTGTCCTACTAATCGCCGCCGCCGCCCAGTGTCGTGAACCAAGTCCCTTACTCAACGTTATCTGTGCGCCCGATGTCTCCAATATCCGACACGCCGCAACAACTGTACCGTCAGCCGATACCACAAACGCACCGTCAAGTTGCGCCACTTCCTTGATTCCCTCACGTACTTTCGCGTCGCGTAATGACCGTTCACTACGCGGATAACCACGAACCGGATCGAATCCCGCCGGCTTGCTCTGTGCTAGAACCTTGTGCGTATCACCAACAACGAAAAGCGTACCAACATTCTTGTCCTCACGTCCTTCGTTCCCAATCTCAATCGCAAGTTCGATAACAATTTTGAGTGTCGGCAACGGCACTTTTGCTTCCAACTCACGCAAATATCTTCCCGAAAGGCGGTCGAGGTGTTCTACCAAATTTATAACACTAACCGAATCGTGAATGTTCGGGTCAAATCCGCTATAAATTACAACCACCCGCGTTCCCGGCGGCATAAAATCGTCCGCAACCGCTTCAAGAATCACGTCGTCAATACGTTCCGACACCGTCGTATCGTTGACGTATGTGATAGTAACCGTATGAAAACCATTTTCCGACGCACCGTCCAACGTGCGAACATTATATGCCGCAACAATAACGTTACGTTCACCAAGTAATTTCCGCAATCGCGCCCAATCAACAGCCGCGTGTACAAATAAAATAATTGCAGACGCTTCCAAATCGTCACTGATATTTGCGGCTGTTTCGACAAGTTTTTTGAATTGTTCGGTAAATCGTAGTGGTTCCATTAGTTGGTAGAAATACAAGTAAAGCGGTGATAAAACAAATATGCTGCCCGCGAACACAATCAGCGAACGACAATATAATGATACACTGTTTCGATTCACATTACAACTTCATATCATAGCAGGACAGATAAATTTCTGATTATTTTAGAATTTGTTGGGAAATAAAAAATAAAATTTATTTCTGCGGGGGCTTTTGTGTCGCCGTCATCTGTGGTAAAATCACCCTACTATGTTTCGGGGAATCGTTCCCCGTTTTTACTGTTACACTTATCCTATTGCAAGGAGAATACCAATGAAGCGATTACTTATTGTTACGATTACTGTTCTTTCCATTTCACTGATTGGCTGCGTACAAAAACCTGCTGCTACGCCGCCTGCCGAAACCGGTTCACCGACTACGACCAGCGAAACCGGAGTACTGGAAAACGCTGTCGAAAGTGCGGTTGATAAGACTGGGAAAGCCGACAACCACGCGGGACATGACCACGCAGGTCATGATCATACTGGACACGACCACGCAGATCACGACCACGGTGTAAAATCCGAAGCGAATGAAGCAGCAAAAGTCAGTGAAGAACTCGCCGAAAAAGTTAAAGAAGAGGCGAAGGAAGAGACCAAAGCAGTTGAGCAGAAAGTCGAAAAGACTTACAAAGAAATCAACGCTGACATCGTCGCCGCTTACAAAGCGAAACGGAAATTCGATGCCAACAACAAGCCGAAAGACCCGATTGTCCTTCCGAAAGAATACGTTACTCCCGATGGAATGGCTGTGAATCCGAAAACCGGTACGCTGTTTCTTTCAGTACCGAACTTTGCTCGCCGTCCGAACGATACCGGCAAAAAATTGTTCCCTGCTGTGATTGCAAAAGTTGACGTTGAAGCCGGTAAAACCGAAACCGTTCTCGAAATCGAAAATATTGACAACATTAAGGTTGCGACCGAACAAATTGGTCCGATGGGTTTGTCGTTCGGACCGGATGGTAATCTTTATGTTGCTGATAACCAATACTTTTTCGACAAGTCGAATAAGAGCCGGATTTTGCGAGTGTTGATGGATGGCGACAAACCGACCGGCAAAGTCGAAATCGTTGTTGAAGGTACAAAATTGTCAAACGCAATTTATTGGACGAAAGACGGCAACTATCTATATTTGACAGATACATTCTTCGATATTGAAGAGCATCATGGTTCTGGCGGTGTCTGGCAGTTTAAGAAGGACGAAATCCTGAACGCGGGCAGCGGCGAGAATCCGTCAATTAAAGTTAAACCGATTACCAAAGGTCTCGGAGATGACGAGCATCTGATTGCGTTCCACACCGTTAAGAAATTGCCCGGTTGCGGTAACGGCGGTCCCGACGGCTTGACATCCGACAGCGACGGCGTGATTTATTACGGATTCTTCGATACCGGTGAAATGCACCGTTTGGTCGTTGACGCGAACGGTAAGGTTGTTGCAACCGATGAGATTCATCCTGCTTGCGATTATTTCCATTGTTGCGATGGTATCTATTACGATGCTGGTACGAATAAAATTTATATCAACGATTCGTCAGCAAACGCAATTCACGCATTCACGCCTCCGAAAGACACAAAGCAACCAATCACGTTGGAAACGGTTTGGGAAAACGGTAACACGGACGGTGCGGACGGTTCACTTGACCAACCGTGCGAATGTGTCGTGATCGGTAAGAAGATGATTATCGTCAACTTCGACTGGCCCTTCCCGGAACTCCTCAACACGGCAAGCGACGATCCTTCGACGTTGAGTGTGATTGAGTTACAGTAGTTGATGTTCCGCAGAAAAGTTTGTGAGCAATCATCGCGTTGTTCGTGAACTAATGTCGCGTGGTAGAGGTGTTGCACGTAACGTCTCTGCCACTCCAAATGTCTTGTAGCCCCGTAACCAAATTGAAAGGTCAAAACAATGCCAACAGAAAAAGTCATTGAAGCTGACAACTTCACAGTTCAAAATCAGTTGAAGCCGAAACGCGGTTGCCGACAGATTTTTTTTATCTGTTTGATATTCATTCTCATTGCCGCCGTACCGTTATGGTGGTTCTGCATCCATACGACACCGTTGCAATTCTCAAAAGAAACGACTTACGTTACCGACCCCAAAACAGCCGACGGAAAATGGATAGATTACCTCGCGGCAATAGAAAAACGTCACTATCAGCCGGAAATGAAAACCGATGATAATGGCTACCGAATCCTTGTTCGTGCTTGTGGTTTTGTGACGCAAAGCAAGACACACGAAGAAGTTATCCGTAAACAGACTTACGAGAAACTCGGTCTCGCCCCTACTGTTCAACCGACAATGAAATTGGAATCGCCGGATACAGTTCTTAATATGTTACAGGATGAAAACCGCAACGAAATAATCAAAAAATACTCGCAACAAGAAACGTTTTGGACATTGAACGATTTTCCGCAACTCGAAAATTGGTTGAAAGAAAACGATGCCGCAATCAATTTACTTGGCGAAGCGGTAAGAAAACCGGCTTTTTGTATCCCTTTGGTATGGCACTGCGATACAAATACAATGACATATCAACTTGCTATACCTTTGGAAACAGTACAGTATAATCGGGAAATGGTTCGCGCTGCTTACGGTAGAGCAAAGTACCGTATCGGAATCGGCGATATAGACGGAGCAATTTACGATACAATCACTGTTCATCGGCTTGGACGTTACGCAAGTCGAAACGGAACACTGCTTGCCGCGTTTGTTGGAATTGCTGTTGACAATATGGCTTTGCAGATCGGAATCAACGGTAATCCCGACCGTCCGGCAACGAAAGAGCAACTAGAACATTATCTTAAAGAACTTGATTCATTGCCGCCAATGGTTACGTTCGCTGAATGTATGGAATCTGAACGGCTCTTTGGATTGGGTATGTTACAGGGAAGATTTATCAGTAAATACAATGACGGCATACCATCGCCGACATTGAATTGGATATGCGATCCAAACATTACATTCCGCTTTATGAACAAGGCGTATGATATGATGTGCGAAAGTGAAATTCTTCAGAGGGACGATGAGATATTTAAGGTTTCATCTAATCCGTTGCATTATATTACTGTTCGCAGCCGATCAGAGAACTTGAGTAGGATGTTGGTATCATTGCTTACACCAGCGGTAAAGCAAGCCCGTGAGACACTTCGGTATAATGAGTGTACGATGAATATGAAATGTTTGACACTTGCATTATTGCTGTACGAAAAAGAACACGGCAAGTCGCCGGACGGTGATTGGCGGAAAGCGGTAAAACCGTATCTGGGCGAAAAACCGGATAGGTACTTACGCTGTCCTTCTTGCAATCTTGAAGACGGCGAAACAATATACGTAATGATACGTCACGAAATTGACGAACCAGTAACACCGGAAACAATGTTGTTAGTAGAAACGTATCCGCCGCAAAAATTATCTGAAGGCGACGGAGTAATTTCAAACGCCCCAACATTATTCACGAACCAACACTCAAACGACTACACCGTTACATACCGTAGCGGATCAGTTCGCTTTCAGAATCACATAAAGTGAGAGCAATTTCTGACGGGCTTGGAAAGTGCAGTGTAGAAGATACCATTTGGCTACTGACAACCGCAAGCAATACAATTCTTGCGGTTATAATGTGTGGTCGTGTATCAGATTATTGATGTGATGGTCAGCAATCCTGATACACGCCCCTCATTTTCGCAATACCAATTTTGACAACTGCTGGTAAAATGAAAATTTAATGGACAATACGCAAAAGACGCATTTCAGCAAAGTAAATCATATCCATCACGTTACGTATAAAACACCAAAACTAAAGCGTACACTAAATTGAGACCTATGGGCGTAATCGAACGGGCGAAACATTCCCCTATCTATAAATCTCCCGCTCTAACGATGGCGTATAGGTTTTCTTTTCTTCGTCTGTTTTGGCGTATTGCGATTCTGGAGTTGCGTCGTCTTTGTAGTCGAACCATTTTCTGTCGAACTCTATTGTTTCGTCCAGTTCGCCTGCTAAGTTTGTTGTCAACGCTATTACTGCGTCCGCCATCGCTACTGCCGGATAGCATCTTGGGTATAGTTTTTTCTTTTCGGGGTCATTTAGGTCGGCATCACTGTATGTTGGTGCCGGATTATTACGTATGCAGTATGCCCAGTGCTCAAGTTGTTCACAGTAACCGCGACTGATTTCTCCGAATGTCGCCTGCAAACCGATTGCCGCCGAGAGCGGGTCGCCGTCGGACGACACATCAATTCCAAGGTCTTCGCCCTTCTTCGCTATTTTGATTTTGTCTTCAAT
>JAITST010000211.1 GCA_031287585.1 Planctomycetaceae bacterium
CCCCTACGGGGCATCCCTTTGAAGGTAGTTTTTATAAGACGGCTAATCATAGTCCCGTTAGGGACGAAATATCGGTAGAAAACGAATCGCAAAAAAATTCAGTCCCGTAGGGACGATATGTCGGTGACGACCGTTTAACCGACATTTCATCCCTACGGGACTTGTATTCTTGTTAGCATATTTTCTACCGACATATAGTCCCTATCGGGACTACATACTTGTTTTGAACCGTTATGCTGGTGAACGGTTCGATTGGCAGTTATTCTGTATGAAACAGATTAAATGCACCTTCAAAGGGATGCCCCTACGGGGTAAAGATTCTTTGTCAACATCTAATTGGTAATGTAAGTAGCGCATCCGTCGCCTATTGATCTGTCAAGAGCGTTTTATTGTTTTACGACGCAAACAATTTTTAATCGCGTCTCTACTGTACCAAATCCCAGATTATTGTTTCTTTTTCTGTTGTGGTTACGATTTTATTATTCGTTGGATTTATGTCTAACGTTTTTACTGGTGTTGGGAACGGCGGCGGTGTTCTTTTGTTTTTCCTTGTCGGCGGTTGTTTTTCAGGTAATTGTACCAGCACCGATTTTGGTGTCCACGTTTCGGTTTCAAACAGTACCGCACGTCCTTCCTGCGAACCGATTACCATTTGTTTACTGTCGGACGTGAAATCTATCGCTGTTATAGTGTCGTTGAATCCTCCGATTGTTTTTGTTGGTGTCAACGTTTTCGCGTCCCAAATTACTACCGTTTTATCCCGCGACCCCGACACGAATACATTTCCGTCAGGTCGGAAACGGACACTCGTTACCGTGCCGCTATGCTTGTCCAGCATTTTTATCAGTGTGCCGTCTGATTTCCAGCATCCGACTTGTTTGTCTGATGCCGTTAATACTTGCGACAGGTCGGGTTTTATTGCGATTGAATTTATTGCTGTTTTATGTTCTTCGTATGAAGTCATATTTTTTCCGGTTGCTGTGTTCCAGAGCAGGACGTGACCGGCGATGTCGCTCGTTATTAAGTAGTCGCCGCGAGGTGAAAACGCTAACGCACTCACCGCTACGGTGTGTGTTACAAACCTGTTAAGACGTTTGCCGTCCGCTACTTGCCATATCGCGAACACACCGTTTTCTCCGCCCGTCACAAATGTTTTGCCGTCAGGGGCGAAAATTATTGACGTTATATTTGAATCGCACTTGATATTGTACGTTTCGCCGGTTTCGATATTTCGGATTGCCGCTTCGTTTGTTCCGTTTGATGTTAGCAACAGTTGACCGTTCGGGCTATATTGTACCGTACCCGGCGGCGGCGATTGATTTTGTAAGCGTTTGCTGATTGTTAGATGATTGAGCGAATCGTATTGCGACGGCTTCGGTTTCGGGAACGGCGGCAGCGGTAACAATAAATCTAATTCATCGTCGTTGAATAGTTTCGCTTTACCGTCGCTTCCCAGTAAGACTACGCGGCGAAAGTCTGGTGTGTATGTCGCGGCGGTGATTGGTGTTCCCATTTTATCGAACCTGGTTACGATGTCGCCAGTGTTTATGTTCCACTGAATCAGGGTTTTGTCGCGTGATGTTGAGAGGAGTGTTTTGACTTCTTCGCGTTCGTTTGGTGAGAATTTTAGTGATGTGATTTCGTTGTTGTGACCTGTGAACTTACGAATTACTTTACCGGTTTTACCGTCTAACGCCCAGTAATATATTGCCTTGTCGCTGCCGCCGGAGGCGATACGATTTGAACGCGGCTGGAAGGCGACGGCAGTTACTTTGTCACGGTGTTCGCCGAAAACGATTTTCGCTTTGTCGTCGTCGAGCGACCAGATGGAAACCAGTTTATCTTCCGACGCGGCGGCGATTCGGGTGTCGTTGCCGCGCACCGCGAAGGCGAGTATGTCGCGGGTGTGACCGCGTAAGACTTTCGGTTGTTGTTTCTCTTCGTCGAGATTCCAGAGGACGATGTTGCCTTTGTCGAAACCCGCCAATATGAACGGTTGTTTGTCGATGAAACTTGTCGCGGGAATTTTGCCCGGCGTGTACCTCGCCAATTCTTGTTTGCCCGATACGGCGTTCCAGCGGCGGATTGTTTTGTCGTTCGACGCTGTTATGATTTGTGTACCGTCTTGGTTTATGCTGATCGATGTAATCTGGTTACGATGACCATTTTTACCGCCGACGTTGATACGTGATTTTTCGTCACCCGTTTGCGGGTCACGCACGATAACGATCTTGTCGCTGCCTAACGTAACCAGCGTTTTGCCGTCACCGCTATACGCAACGGCATCAACCGCGCCGCGATGACCGGTTAGAAGTTTACCAACAGGTGTCTTCTCTTGGGAAAACGTTTGTATGGATGTTAGTATGACTAGCAGGATTGTGAGTGTGCGATGTATTTTCATTGGGCTATATTTCGTTTTAGCGCATTGACGTTATTACATTTGTGAACAATTTTGGTATATTATATTGAACCAGAACGGCATTGTACACTGCCCCTTAATTTTATCCAATAAACAAAACTATGAAAACAAACTTCCTCACATTATTACTCGCCTTCGCCGTTACCACCGTTATTGCTCAAACTCCGTCCGCCGACAGCGATACCGTTAGTGACGCGGTTCAGTTCGGTACCGATGCCTACCCGATTTTCTTTCCCGAACGTCATTGTCAACTCGTCCGCAAAGACGGCGTTGCCCGTGTTGAAGCGTTTGGTGGTGAACCTATTCTCTCACGTAAGTTCAACCTCTATTGCGATAATCTTAACTTCGGTATGCGAGTTCGTACCGAAACCGAATCGAAGATGGTCATCAGTTGGGTCAGCAAACACTCGCCGCGCCGAACCGACGACAAGAGTATTACACTCGACCTAATCAATGACGGTCAGTGGCACAACTACCCCGTCGCGTTGACTGTCAAAGATTTTCTCACCGGCTTATCTGTCAAACTAACCGCGTCGTCTGGTCTCTGGGAATTTGATATGCAATTGATACGGAAGCAAGTTCCTCATGCGTTGACACTCCGCAAAGTCGCGTCCGAGCCGGTATCCGCTGACGACCCGACTGTCGCGAAAGCCGTTTTCTCGCTATACAACGGAAACCGTACTGATGTCGTATTTTCGATTCGCGGTATGAACAAAAAGTTGACGCTCGAACAAAATCGTTCGCTCTCGTTACGTGTACCGGTCAAGCCGGTTGGTTCGCTTGCTGCCGCGGCGTTGAATGTTACGCCGGAAAACTTTCCGCCAATAACATATTCCGCGTTCTTCTATCGTAACGACCCCGCTACGAATTGGATACAACGGCAGTTATCAACACCAGCAGCAACCACGCCGTCAAATCAACAACCGTTACTGTTTGAAGTTTCACAAGACGGTCAAGTCGCGAGAGTTCGTCAGGGCGAAACGTTGTTGGCTATCGTCGCGCCAATCTGTCATCGCGGCGGTATAATTCCGTCGTTCAAACTAATAGAACCGAACGGGAACGAAGCCGGCGCAAACTCGCCGATAAAGTTTGATGCACCAGATGCGTCACTTGAAATAAATGTCAGGAACGACCAAATATATTTTGGGATTCACGCAAAAAATAACGATACCGCTCCCGCAACAACAGAACAAACAACGTCTGTCCAACCATCAAACAAAATCGCCGCCGACGCAACTAATGCCGACGCAACCAAAGATGGCGATGATAAAGACGACACGGGTAAAACAGCAGCCGTACCGCCGCTCGAAGGTCCGGTAATTCGTCCGCTCGGCAATCTTCGTGCGGGTTTGTTACCCGGTTACGAATATCTGCGAGCGGGCGACGTATCAACATCACCTATTGACTTCGCCGAACCGGAAAGCCGCCCATCGCCGTCACAGCACTGGATAACGATGCCGATTATGGTGTTGGCGACGGACAAGGTAACGGCGGCAGTTTCGTGGGACGAGATGACGTTGTTGCCCGCGTTGCAAAGTCCGAATACGATTGACGGCAGTGACGACCACCGAATGTCGTTGTCGGGTGAATCGGTCAATACCGTTGTCCGTTTCGTTGCCGCCGAACAAAGCCGCGACCCGATTCCCGATATGTTGCTCTGGGGTTTGTCGCAACGTCCGATGCCGAAACCGCCCGCGTTACGTGACTCCGCCGAGCAACTCGCGCTGTCGATGCGTGCTATTGATGGCGTGTTGCAGGGTAACGATAAAATGTCGTGGTCGTATGCGGTGGAAAAAGATTGGTCGCGTGAGCCATTCTCTGATGTAATCGCGTCGCTTTGGCGTGCGCGTGGGAAAATTCCGCAGGTGTCGTCGGTAGTTTCGGGCGGCAGCGACATTGCGGACGATTCCGCGTTTTTCCTGCTCAACAAAGTCGATTTGTGGAAAAGCGAAATGTCGCAACGGGCGGCGGATATAATGGAGGCGATGAGCGGTAACGGTTCATTCCTTTGCGCGAGCCGGTTCTCTGACGTTGAGAAGACGCAAACGTCCGCTGGTTATTGCGCGGTTAAAACGTTGCAACTTTTGGAGTGGGCAAGGTACAGTGGTGAACGCGCAACACGTGACGCGGCGTTACAAGCGGTCACGAATCTTGATAAATTCGACACGCCCGCGGGCGGATTCTACCGCGATACGACACTTCACACGCCGGACTTGCTCACCGCCGCGTACATGTGTTGGTCTTACACGTGGACGTTTGAAATTACGAATCGACCGGAGTATCTCGCGAAGGCAAGACGCTGGGCGTTGTGCGGATTACCGTTTGTGTATCAATGGGGCGACTTGCCCGCGATGCGTTACGCGGCTATCTCGCGTCTGGGCGGTACGAACCGTTCTGCGCCGTATTGGTACGGAACGGCACAACCGCAAATTGGAGCGATCTACGCATACTCATTGGTACTACTATCGCAATACGACAAAACGTTTGATTGGCGGGTACCGGCAACAGGAATCTTGTCGGCGTGTGAGGGTATGCAATACACAACGGGCGAGTTCGCGGGCTGCCTGCCGGAAACTTACGAGATAGAAACGCAGGCAAAGGGCGGCTTGAAACTAGCACCATATACAATAATGACGCTGCGCCGGGCGATAGAAAAAAAAGACTTCGCCCTGCACGTAGCATCCGAAGGCGGTGACAGAGTAGTCTCGCCGTACCCGATAACACTGAACCAAGACGGAGCAATGATAACAGGAGTCCCCAAAGGCGAACAGGTACAAGTAATCTGGAACGGTCAAGCGGTAATAAACGTAGAAGGAAACCAGTCTGGAAAAAATCAAATCCCATTACCGGGAAAGCGAACGAGAGGGGAACAGTGATCAGACCAATTATACCGAACACGGTTGAAATTTGTAGAGACGTAACATAACATCGTCGGGATGCAATCCCGAAACGTGGTCAAGACCATTTCAAAGACTTTCCCAAAGTTTTCGCAACGTCTTTTATCATCTGCCGCAAGTCGGCAAACATTCTCACCGCATCTTCGATAACACTCCCGAACAAATTATCGGACAACTGCGTCCCCTTCTCGAATCTGCGACAAGCATCAAACTTATTGCGGGCGATTAGTTGAAGGGGAAATACAAAACGCCGCAATTCTCGCCAAAAACAGAAATGTTTGTCAAGACGTGGAATGTCAGATATACGGTAAGAGAGTCACGGCTCTTACTCTTTAAGGTTTGTGGACTTGAAAAACGAATCTTGACCGAGATGACACTCTTCTGACGGTGTATTGATTAACCGTATCGTATTTCCAAGCACATCGCCTTCTGCCGTATTGTCTTTGACACGTATGTTTCTGCAAAATTCAAAAGTCAAGCCGTCTTTTCTTTTGTGAAACGGCTCATAGTCGCGGCTGCGGACAAGCCGGTTATTTGAAAATTCAATGTCTTCAACCGACAGGGCGTACAGAATCGGATAGTCGAACAAATGAAACTCATTGTCCGTGATAATGATATGGCGGTGATAGGGAGGCCGTTTCCCATTGATTTTAGGTATTTCGGGATAGATGCTGATGACGCCTTCGCATAACGAATACATGGATGTCATGCAGGGCGCACGGAAGATGTTTTTTGTAATCAGAACATCTTTAACGCCGCTCACTTCGTACCAGTTATTGGCATCACCGGACATGAGAATTGCCGAACCGCTCGACTCAAAGATATTATTTTGGATGACCACCTTGCCCGTTGTGGTCATAAGTATTCCTCTTGCACGGCAACTCTTGAAATAAGAATCCGTAATGAGAACATTAGGATTCCATGTCAGGTTTTCCAGTGCGTTTCCGACAATAACATCCTGCGGAACTGCCTCTTGAAACGTTACATCAAACAATTGGTTATCAATTTTGCGAACTGATTTTACTGTCCCCGTTGCGAATGTATGCATACTTTGGCTTTCGATAAATCCCACCGATTCGCCGGGACGCGCCCAAAGCAACCCGCGGTTGTAATGAGGCATAAGTTTGCAGCGCAACGTAAAGGCATCCACCCGTTCGGTAACGAGCACTGCCTGTCCCCCCACATTGACAGGGTCATCCATCAAGCCATGAAAGGTGCAGTTTTTCACGATAATATCCCCCTTGCAACTCCAATAGTGAAAACCATCATCATGACCGGACAAAATACGCCCCTTGCGCTCGTTCGGAATACAGTTGACATTCGTAAAGGTAAGATTTTCAGAGAACTGCGACAGAATACCCAAACCGGCATTATGATACATGTTAAGATTCTCAATTTGCACGTTTTTGCTGTAAGCGATCCATATCCCGGAATGGTCGCGGCGACTGTGGCGTAATATCAGCAGATTTCCTACGGCGGGGAATCGGGTGAACGAACCGTGAATACGCACTTTACCCGGTTCAAGTTCTTCTACGCGATAATTTCCTTTGGTCCGCAGACATCTCTTGTCGCCGGTCTGAGGCGTCACGACTCGGCTATCCTTTTCAAATTCCAGCGTTCCGCCGGGTCCCCATCCGCTTTTCCATCCTTCGCCGACAAAGACTAATCTGTCGTTTTCAATGATGTAGGGCGATTCGGAATGAATCTGCAAATCAACATATTGCTCATTTGCCTGTAACACCACTGCTTGTGCCGAGAGGGGTATGTCCCAGTCAATATTCACGTTTTTAATGGTGATGTTCTTGCTGTTGTCGATGGTAAAGGGCTGCATCCGGTCGTGATAGACAAAATCCGAACCTCCGCCGTCAACCGTCAATCCTTCCATTTTTTCGATCAGAAAGGCAAGGCGTTTGGGCGAATTGACAACATCCGAATTGGCTTCAAACTGCTCGCGTTCGATGCAGTGTTGGGGCCAAAAATCGTAACGTCCTTCGGGAAATACGAGAACCGGATTTGTCTTGCCTTTACAGGCTTCCAATGCTTTCTGTACATACGGTACGGCATTTTCACGCGTATCGGGTTTGAGACCGAAACTGGTGATAGAAATGATCGTCTGTTCGTCTTGTGCAAAAAGACAAACGGGACAGAAACAGAGAAGAAAGACGCTGATGAGATTTTTCATTATGTTATATCCTTTTGTTAA
>JAITST010000253.1 GCA_031287585.1 Planctomycetaceae bacterium
ATGCGTCATCTGACGAAAACGTTGGTGGGTATCGGTGCGTCGCCGGAGGGACGGCAACAAATGGATGCGGAGGAGGCAATTCGTCGAATGGTCGAAGGCGACAACGACGAAGAAATGCAGAAAATCCGGCACGAACTCAAAAAAAATCAAAAGGCACTTGCTGAAAAGGATAAGGCATTGACCGAAAAGGATAAGGTGCTTTCTGAAAACAAAAAGGCACTAACCGAAAATCAAAAAGCACTTGCCGAAAAGGATAAGGCACTGTCTGAAAAAGAAAAAGCACTTGCCGACCAAGCGAAACAAATAGCCGAACTCAAAGCGAAGTTATCGTCCCGCAAATCGTAATATCAATGGTGTCTTTGTTTATTCGTGATTTTCTTTTTGGGCGTTAGTAGGCGAAGTCAGCCGTTCGCACGTGCGCCCATTAATGTACCGAACTCTGCGACACTTCGCCACGGCAAACCACGCAGCCCAATCAAAAATGGTGAGGGTGCGGAACGTTACCGACATTTTAAGCGATGTCGGCAAGGGCAAATTGGCGTTAAATTCGCTGTCTATCGTCACAGTAAAATAAGTAAACAATGACTTTGGAGAATTATTTTGTTATGTTGCTTCTGCACTTTCCAAGTAACTGTGGCAAAAATGTATCCTAACACCCTGTAAAAAACGCATTTTGTAGTGCCGTATTTTACGCATATTTACCATCGTGAATTTTTGGAAAGTGCAGTTATTTACGCAACATCGCGATACCGCGGTGTAAAACCGTTGCCAAGACAATGGTGATGATGAGAGTGAGTAAAATGAAAATGTAATCATTTTGTATGTGAATATGGTTTCCGCGTAATAATTTCATTGGTATTCCTTGTAACAAATAGATTTCGTATGAAACGGTTCCGAGATAACTGAATAATTTGATATTGGGAATTTTTTTAACTAATGAAAAAAGGATAAGAATAAACGTTGGATAAAGCGGTGCAGAAGCCATTTCTTTCCAGTTGAATAAGACTGCGACAAACGGGAGCAGTGTGAGAGTGAATAACCAGTACCAGTCTTTTTGTAGAAATATCAGTATTACTTTTTCATTGTATTTCCAGAGCAAACCGGCATTAAAAGCAAAACATCTGACATACCAAACAAAACTCCAGCCAAAAAGATATTTTGTTATACACATATACAATATCGTGGAGAATAACAAATAAAATAGACCATATTCAATATCACCTGTCAAGTAACGATAAACGATATAAAAACAGACATAAAAATAGATGATGGCAAATGGAAACCACGAATATGGCAAGAGAACATCAGGGTTTCCCTCTAACAACATCTTTAATAACGAAAGGGTTGGGGTAGAAGTTACCTCTAATTGTTTTCCGTCCGCATGGAAAACAATTTGACACAAAAAAATCGCGACAACAAAAGGAATAATGATTTTCGATAATCTTTTAAGCAAAAAATTGTATGAAAACAACACCCCAGCCAAAACACTCAAAGCATAGATTGTCAGTCCCGGAGGAGATGACCAAAAACCGTTAACAATAAATAATGTTCGGGTAACGAATTACCGTTTGGCACCATTGTGTTGACTTCGGGGTCCATTTGTTTGTGAATTTAGGTGAGATATCCTCAATTGACCGTTTGCGTCATTATACATTTGCTAAGTAGAGAGGTCAACAAACAACTCTACAATGTTGAGACCAAACGAAAAACGGCACTGTAACAGTGCCGCTTAACATTATTCCTAGCCTTAGTTCTGTATTACTTCCAGCGGCGAACCAAGCCAAGTCCAGCAATTCCAAGACCGACAATAAGCATCGTTGCCGGTTCCGGGGTTACCGGGTTGACTGGCGGGGGTGTCATTTCGTAATCGGATTCAAACGAAAACGACATATTCAATCCAACGGAATTCGGGAACAACGCACCGTTCTTAATGTCATTGCTAGCCGCGTTGGTATTGTGAACAATAATAACGAAGTCGTTTAAACCTGCATCAATGATAATGTTTTCAAAGTCCTTGATAAAGGAAATTGCTTGCCAATCTCCTGTTTTCGGGTTTGCAAAGTCACCTTTTTCCAACTGGTTGTAATAAATTGCTTGTCCGTTCAGATAGATGGCAGTAATGTAGTCATCACAAGTTCCGATTGCCGACAAACTACCGTTCAAAGCGGTGTCGGTATCCGAAAAGAGTGAAAACTGGTAGGCAACAAAACCATTGATGTTGTGTCCCGCGTCACCGCTCGTTAACGGAGAAATCCAGCCCGCTCCATCGGTTGTCCAAGCACTTGGTTTTGATGTCCGTTTGACATCGTTGTACGCTAAATCCTGCAGCCATCCAACATTAAATCTCGTTCCAACAGCGGTAATTTTGTCATTCTTGCTCGTCGGATTCACATAGTTCGCGGGACGGATAACATTCGATGCTTTCCAGTTATCAACCCAAGTATCGCTTGTATCAAATTCTAGCGTGTAAGTGTCAGCAAAACTGACTGACGAAATTGATAAAACGACGGCAAACGCAAAAGCGGCAACGGTAAAGTTAGTTAAAGTTTTCATTGGTCTGTTCCTTTTGTAAAAATTGTTTTGAATTCGGGAAATGTCCCGTGACTTGGAACACCTGTCGCAAACTTAATGCCAAAAAAACATAAAAGCATTTCGTTTTCGTAACTAACTGATATAAAAGACGTTACAAAAATGCACAAATACTAGAATTTTTCTATTAGTGTGTGCAATGTTCAAAAATGATACAGATTAATGAATTTTTTATCTTATTTTTGCTGCATTTATTTAGAAAATCTTATTTTTCAGAGTCGAGTACAAGGTAAAAGTACCGTTTAGCGTCTGCGATATCGGTCGGATAATCGGCGGTTGTTGTCGTAGAACACAAACCAAATATGTCTATCGGATTTCATATAACCTCACGTGTCTATAATACACCTCCAAAATGTATATTGAGAAACACGTTGTCATTAGCCGTCCGCCTGACGAGTAACCCCACGTGTCTTCTACCGGAGTTTTGGGTGACCAACTGCCAACTTCTTTGCCTGATTTCGTTTGATACTTTGGCAGTTCGTTTATTAGTTTTGCGTTCCATTTTTTCCAGTGTTCGCCGCCGTAGTGGTGTAGGGCTTGGGTTGCGTAGTACCAGTAGTAACAGTCACGATGGTATTTGTCGTCGAAACGAATTAGATTTTGTTCTTCTACCAACCAATCTAGTCCCTCACGCAACCGTTTGTCGTCTTGTTGCCAGCCGAGTAGTTCACGGCAAAACAGCCCCTCTGCGGTCATCGCGAGCGTTACACCTTCGCCCGCGTAGTCCCGGTAGATATAAAATCCGCCGCCGTTTCGCGATACTGTATCAAGAAATTTTGTGACCTTATCAAATGTTTCATGAGGTACTGTCAGTCCCGCTGCCCTCGCTGTTTGTAACGCCATAACAATCCAACCCGTTACTGAAACGTCACTGTCAGGAATGTTATTCGGTTGTCCGTAACGCCAACCTCCGTATTCGTCTTGATTCCGCACACAGTAATCAACCGCGTCCTGTGCCGCCTGTCGATACATCTCGCGTTCTGTCATCTGGTACAATTCGCAAACAGCAATCGTACAAAGTCCGTGCGTGTAAAAACGGTGCGAATTTATACTCACGTCACCCGTCTCTCGACGGAAAAAACAGCCGTGTTCATCGTTTTCACGTTGTTGCCGTTTTAGCAACCATTGCCAACCTCTTGCTGTTGCGTTGACAAACTCTTCGGGAACGTGTTCGTTCTTTGTATAAGGTGTAACGCCAAAACCTTGAAACGCTAACAACGCCATCGCGGTTGCGGCGGTTGGATTGTCGTTCTGATATACCGGCGAAATTCCGTCCGCGAACTTGCCCGCCAACGACCAACTCCCGTCCATCCGTTGAACACGGCACAACCATTGTAAGCCCTTCACAACCGCCGCTTCCGTTCCGATACCGCCGCCGCCCTTCGCCAGACGCGCGTCACGGTCCCCCGGATTACGCCCCGTGAGCAATGCGGGAAAAACCGGCGTGTTCGGTACTGTAATCGTCGGTGGTGACGGCGCAAGCGATGTTGGCTCGACAGGTTTCGGAGAAGCCAGCGGGTTATCAACCGGATTCGCCGCGTTAGCGTTCGTCGTGTCAACCGCGTTCACCTCGCCGTTTTTTTCGCCGCCCACCCAAGGCGTTGGCGGTTGTGCTTGCGGTAAAATGTCGGGCATAAGTTCAACCACAAGCGAAATCGTCTCGTTCTTCGGCTGCGGTATCATTAAGGAAAACAGAAGGAAAATGATAAGCAAGTGTACAAAGATGCTGCCGGAATACGGTACAACGAATCGCCGTACCAAGTACGCCAACTCGCCCCGCAAGTTATCCGAAAACGAACGCCGCTCGCTGGTAATACGCCACGCCAACAACGAAAACGCAATTGGCGAACGATACTCCTTCAAACGCAACAACAAACGCCGAACAAGCCGAGCAAAGGCAGATTCCGACGGCGGTACGTTGGAGGCGGTTGGCTGGCGGTCGTTGTCAGGCACGATTTTGTTTTTCTAAATGTTGACGCGGTTTGTGTTAAAAATTCCCGCGCACTTGCAAACGTGTGTGGAATGTATAAAATATAGTCTGGATTTATTCACTGTGTATTGTGAATTACTTGCCAAAATAAGTCAATATCAAATTTTTGTTTTGTGATATATTATGGACGATGAAAGCAGCATTGTATCGGAAATTTCTGACGATATTCGCGAACGTATCTCAAAATACAACGCATCCCGCCCGAAAGTTGTGAAGAGATTACATCCGTTTCGGGCTACTATCCTGCGCGGATTGGCGGTGCTTCTGCCGCCGCTGTTGACTATTGTTATTCTTTTCTGGATAGCCGGTACTGTCAATAACTATGTGATTCAGCCGGTATTCAACTTTGCGCGGCAGTCGCTCGTCCTTGTCACCGCGACCGCCGACCGTGTCCCGACTAAAACGTCGTTGCCGTCTAATGTCCGTACTGACCCGCTTGAGTTTAAGGGAAAAGTCTATCGTCTTGCTGACGACAAAACATACGTATCACAATATGTTTACGATATTGTCGATCAAGACGCACAAGAGAATTTTATGTCGGTACCGAAAACGGGTTACGAAATTTACGAGCGGTACGTCGAGATAACGTTCCTCAAACCGTACATTTTCATACCGACGTTGACGCTATTGTTTTTGGTGTTAATTTATTTATTCGGGAAAATCATAGCGGTCTCTGCGGGCAGGATGGCGTGGAACGCGCTGGAGCAGGTCGTGTCGCAGGTGCCGCTGGTGCGTGAGGTTTACGGCGCGGTGAAGAAAGTGATAGATATGGTTCTGTCGGAACAAGAGGTGAAGTTCTCACGAGTGGTGGCGATACAGTGGCCTAGAAAAGGTGTCTGGGCGTTGGCGCTGGTAACGAGTGAGGGAATACCGGCAATCGAAAAGTTGGTCGGAGAACCGGTATTCGCGGTACTGGTTCCAACATCACCAATGCCCGCGACGGGGTTCACGCTGCACGTAAAACAAAGCGAAGCGATAGATGTCGGTATAACGATTGACCAAGCGATACAGTTCATCGTGAGTTGCGGAGTGGTTGCGGTGGGCGATGAAACGGATGATACTATCGAGACCTCAATTCATGAAAAAATTGCGGGAACAGTTGTCGGCGGTGATTAGCCGCAGGTAAAAGCACACGATAACAAGGTGCCGTTGCGCGGGGGGACTTGATATTACAATTTTCAAAAATACATTTTCGCAAAACCACTCGTTGTTGGTTTGCAATTGACTATGACTCAACTTTTTTGAAGTAAAACTATGTCACGTAAAATTTTTCTGTTTGTGTTCTTCACGTTTGTTTCTGCGGCGTTTGTTTTCGCGGATGTTAATGTTAAGGATTTTGGTGCGGCGGGCGATGGTGTTGCTGATTCTACGGTGGCGTTCCAGAAGGCGTTGGACGCTGCGGCTGGTGAGTCGCAAGTTGTTTTCGTGCCGCGCGGTAAGTATCGTTTTGACGGTTCGCTTAACGTTCCGCAAGGCGTGACGCTCAAGGGCGTTTGGGAATCGGTGCCGTCTCACGTCGGCATACGTAATAGAGGTCAGGTTAAACCGACCGACGACGGAACAACGTTTCTGGTTTACGGAGGTAAAGGCGGTAACGAGGAAACAAAGCCGTTCATTACTCTCAATACCAACAGCACTCTCAAAGGCGTATGCGTTTACTATCCCGAACAAAACGAGGACGATATTCCGGTTGAATACGCGTGGACAATCGCGATGCGCGGGAAAAATCCGGCGGTGCTGGAATGTGAGTTGCTCAATCCGTATCGGGCAATCGACGCAACAAAAAACGAGCGTCACCTAATCCGTAACGTCAGCGGACAGCCGCTTCGTCTCGGCGTTTTTGTCGATGATATTTACGATGTTGGTCGAATCGAAAACGTTCACTTCAATCCGTGGTGGAGTATGAAACCGAAACTTTACCGTTGGCAGATGGAAAACGGAGTCGCGTTTGTGTTTGCGCGAACTGATTGGCAGTACGTTCACAACACGTTCGCGTTCGGTTACAAAATCGGTTATCATTTCGCGGAGTCGAAGAGCGGCGTGTGTAACGGTAACTTTCTCGGAATCGGTGCGGACGATTGTACGACAGCGGTACAAGTTGACAACTGTGCGCCGTTCGGTTTGCTGATAACGAACGCGGAGTTTACATCGTTTCACGGAGAAGAGCCGACGATGGTTCGGGTAAGCGAAAAGAATCGCGGGGTTGTACGTTTTGTAAACTGTGCGTTCTGGGGACCGTGCTATCAAAACGCCAATATAGACGGGCGCGGAACGGTAGGGTTCTCGGATTGTACGTTTGTGCAGTGGGGATTCAAACAGCAAGAAGGCAACGGCAGACGTGCCGAACACGAAATCCTGCGGAACGTCCCAGCAGTCCAAGCCAACAACGGCAACCTGATAGTTCGCGGCTGCGAGTTTATGGAAAACAAACCGCAAATCCTAATCGGGGAGAAAATCCGAAAAGCGGTAATAACAGAAAACATAATCAACGGCAAAGAACAAATAGAAAACAAAGCCGGTGAAAAACCAAGCATAGTGATAAAAAATAACGCTTCAGAGTGACCTGCACTTTCCAAAAATTCACGATGGTAAACGACGGTTCGGATGTTTCGCAAAAGGCAAGTTCACGCCCAGCAACTCGGTGACACATTGTTGATCGGCGACAAAGAGTAGATAATCGAATGCCTGTACAAGATAGACCGAAAATTGGCGAAAATGAAATCAAAACGGAACTGAAAGAAAAAAACATATTACTGACATTATTGCTGTCACGAGCCATTTGTTGTGACGGCTTGTTTTTACTTCTTTTAGGTTGTTTATCAATTCGGTTTCCAGATGTTTCCAGAGTGTTGCGTTACGGAATTGGGAGGTTGTTGTTAGTGTTATGTTTTTTGTTGGTGTGCAGTCGTTGATTTGGAAGTAGATGCCGTTAGTTAAAACTACCAGATTACCCGTTTGTTGGAACGCGATTTCGCTTCGATGTAAAATCTCGTGCAGAACCGGAACTAATTGTTCTGTTGTGATGTTGTAAATTACTATTACTTCGTTTATCCTTGTTGCACTGAATATAATTATCATTTGTACCGTAAACAGGAAAAATAATTTTACAATAAGGTCGAGCGGCAAACCGTATAAGTTGAGCGAACCCCAGAATCCCATCACCTCTTGTAACGGCAATACTCTTACAGGTCCAAGTACAATCGGAAATATCAACGCTGCGCCAAGTAGCAACTTGTCGAGATAACCGTTCAG
>JAITST010000478.1 GCA_031287585.1 Planctomycetaceae bacterium
CACTGTCAACATTTCGGGTTACGATTACATCGCGACACAAACAATTTTCAATCGTGTTCAGACAGAAAAAATTTGGACGAGTTATTCTCTGATGGATACTAACTTATTTTGATGCGATGGTAGCGAGCAAATTTAACGCCAAATGGATTCCCCACTAAAGTTTACACACCCTTTCCAAACCCGAAAATTTTCGGTATCTTGTAATTCCGGTGATATGTGATACACTATTCGACAGTTATTTTTTCCTTAACCAAATTTTTGGAGACTGATTATAACCAATTAAATACATAACAAATTTAGACGAAAAGTCGTTTGTCCACACCAAAACCTTCCACGTTAAAATGAGACAAATGAGCGTTAAGCGGTGAACCTGTGTTCGCCGCTTGGATGTCTCGTATCGGCTTTGCTCAACAATAGTTTTCGTCCCGCGATAGCGGGGCGTAGTCCTATTGTGGGCAAGCGGTGCTGTGGAAGGTTCCGGGTGTGGCAGTTGGCTATGCCCTTTCTTTTTTTTCTTGTCGTCTCGGTTACGAGAGACAAATCCGCAAAGGGTAAATTACATTTCACAAAAATTCAACCCACAACCCTTTTTATTGTCCGGTTATTTTAGCATAAGTCGGTACGATTCAGACAACAATGAAGCATCAACCTTCGCATTCCCCGTTGCGAGCAATAGTTCAACCGTTACAAACACGGCTCGACGATGTATTGAAAGAATTACAGTCGATTCATCAAACATTGAAAGACCAATCAGCAAACAAACAAGTTCGCCGGACTTCAACCGTTAATGATTTCGTCGGGGCTTTGCTCAGCAAATTTCCAGTACGGACTTGGACATCAGATTCGCTAGCCAAAGAGGTTGGCAACGGTTGTACAGGTGCAGCAGTAAGAAAAACAGAACAGTGGAAAGCATACCAAGAACACCGCAAAGCCGACAAAGAACAACACCGAAAACGGTCTGACATTGTGTTTGACAATCACGAAGAAATCGACGCGAGAATAGACCGAGAAACGCGAAAATAGGTTGCAGTAGTTTCACGTTTGGAAAAATTTTTTAGTGATGTTTTGTAGGGGACTTGAATGAAATCGCGTGAAAATTGGTTGCGAATTTACTGTAAGTAAAAGTTAGTCTCGTGCTAGTCAGGATGAGATACCTCATGTATTCACTTTTCCCAACGTAATAAAATGCCCCACTTTGAATTGCTCAAGACATTGTTAGAAGAATCTATTTGCAAGTTTTATAAGAATGATATCTGCCTTTTAGAACGTAAAGGTGGGATGGTCCGTATGGAACGATGCGTAGTTATGCGTATCTATTATTATATGCAACGGATGCTAGACGATGACCCAAGATTTAGCGAACTTAAACATTATAATCTTGATGGTGAATACAACAGAAATGGAACAGACCCAAAAAGAATTAGGCAGAATTCAAAAAATGGTGATATACCAGACGTAATACTACATCGTCGGCTTTCAAATGCAGATAATCTGTTGATTGTTGAATTTAAGGTACGTAATAGTACCGAACCCAGAAATCAAAATTTCGAAAATGACATAGATAAATTAATTTGTGCTACTAGTAAGGATGGTGAATTTCGTTTCTTTCTCGGAGTGTCCGTTGTGTTAACACCTAAAGACAAAAATCTACGGTATTTCCAATGCGGCAAAGAAACCACACTTGCTGAGTTGAAATGCAAAGTTTAGACAATGTCAAAACCATCATACAAAACAACAATCCATGTAAATTAGGGAATTGTGAAACGGAATGTGTGGTTTTAAAAGTAAAGGTAACTTCTAAAATTATACCCTCTGGTTTAACAAGTCAATAATTTTACGGGGCTCGTTGTTTTGAGATGATGGTTTTTGGGAAGATGCTTAAATATAGTTTGAAGAATGTAAACATTCATTTTCTCAATTCGTGTTGCAGATGATACGCATGGCACAAAAAGGATGGAAGATATGTAATGACGGCAGGCAGATACGCCTGATTTCGGTAATTGCGTCAAGATGTTAATGACGCAATTGGATTGTTTAACTTACTAACGCTCATTTAGTATGGGCTACAAAAATTATTTTCAGACGCAGAGAGTATGTATGAAAAACGTTCAAAAAATTATGATTGGTGCAACATTAGCGTTTTGCTTTGTGTTCACGGTCTGCTTCGGGCAGAGCAACGCTGATATTGATATCAATATTGATGACATTCGCAAATCGGCGGAACAGGGGAATGCAGCGGCGCAAAACGATCTCGGAAATTGTTATTACCACGGCGCAGGCGTTTCAAAGGATGAGGTAGAGGCGGTAAAGTGGCTTCGTAAATCGGCGGAACAGGGGAACGCAGAGGGGCAGTATAGGCTTGGCTCGTGCTATATGCTCGGCAGAGGCGTTTCAAAAGATGAGGTAGAGGCGGTAAAATGGTGTCGCAAATCGGCGGAACAGGGGAACGCAGACGGGCAGTATAGGCTTGGCTTGTGCTATATGTCCGGCGCAGGCGTTTCAAAAGATGAGGTAGAGGCGGAAAAATGGTTTCGCAAATCGGCGGAACAGGGGAACGCAAAAGGGCAATGGAAGCTTGGCGATTGCTATCAGTCCGGCATAGGCGTTTCAAAAGATGAGACAGAGGCGGTAAAATGGTTTCGCAAATCGGCGGAACAGGGAAATGCAGATGGGCAGTGGCAACTTGGTGTTTGCTATATGCTTGGCATGGGCGTTTCCAAAGATGGGGCAGAGGCGGTCAAATGGATTCGTAAATCGGCGGAACAAGGGAATGCAAATGTGCAGTGGCAACTTGGCGATTGCTATATGTTCAGCACAGGCGTTTCAAAAGACGAGGCAGAGGCGGTAAAATGGTATCGTAAATCGGCGGAACAGGGAAACGCAAATGGACAGATTCAACTTGGTACTTGCTATATGCTCGGCGAAGGCGTTTCAAAAGATGAAGCAGAGGCGGTAAAATGGTTTCGCAAATCGGCGGAACAGGGGAACGCAGAAGCGCAGTTTAGGCTTAGTGCTTGCTATATGGCTGGCATAGGCGTTTCAAAAGATGAGACAGAGGCGGTAAAGTGGCTTCGTAAATCGGCGGAACAGGGGGATGCAGGTGGGCAGTGGCGGCTTGGCGATTGCTATGCGTTCGGCGAAGGCGTTTCAAAAGATGAGGCAGAGGCGGTAAAATGGTTTCGTAAATCGGCAGAACAAGGGAACGCTAATGGGCAGTGGCGGCTTGGTGCTTGCTATCATTCCGGCATGGGCGTTTCAAAGGATGAGGTAGAGGCGGTAAAGTGGCTTCGTAAATCGGCGGAACAGGGGAGTGCAGGTGGGCAGTGGCGGCTTGGTGATTGCTACATGTCTGGCATAGGAGTTTCAAAAGACGAGACAGAGGCGGTAAAGTGGTATCGTAAATCGGCGGAACAGGGGAATGCAGAAGGGCAGCGGTGGCTTGGTGCTTGCTATTATCGTGGCGCAGGCGTTTCAAAAGATGAAGACGCTGCTCTTGAATGGCTTAAAAAAGCTGCTGAACAAGGGGATAAAGAGGCAATCGAATTAGGTAATAAAATCGTCAAAGAACAAGAAGAAAGGAAAAGGTCGCAACGTTGAAACACATTCTTTATTTTTTTGTTTTCACGGCGGTATTCACGGTTTTTGCCCAAGCGGTCGAATTTAATAAGGATACACCGATTGCTGAACTGAAAACCGCCGCCGAAAAAGGCGATGTTCCTTCGCAGATAACGTTGGGAATACGCTACCGTTACGGTATCAACGCCATCAAAGACAATATTGAAGCGAAAAAATGGTTTCAGAAAGCCGCCGAAAAAGGCAATGCGGAAGGTCAGTGCCGGTTGGCGTATTGCTATCTCACGGGTGACGGCATCATCAAAGATGAAATCAAAGCCGCACAATGGTTTCGCAAGTCTGCCGAACAGAATTATGCCGAAGCAAAAAGCGGATTGGGATCCTGTTATCTTAACGGTATTGGAACTATTAAAGATGATATTCAAGCGGTCAAGTTGTTCCGCGAGGCATCTGATGCCGGCGATACTGAAGGGCGGTGGCGACTGGGACTATGCTTATATTATGGTATTGGAGCGATAAAAGATAAAGAGAGAGGATTAGCACTCGTCAATGATGCGGCAAGGAAAGGAGACAAAGATGCGTCCGAAGTTGCTGCCCGAATAACGTTATACGAAAAACGGGCAGCAAACGATTCTAGTTGCCTTCTGTTAACATGGAGTGGTCGCGGCTGGAGTATTGATTTGCCGAATCCGAAAGAGCGGACGGTGATTATCGTTCACGGATTGGGACATTCGTGTTTTACTGATTGGGTGGAGCAGATGGCAAGACAGATTCAGAATGTTGAGCCGCGAATCAACATTATGGCGGTTGACTGGTCGGTACCGCAAGATATGGTTGGTAAAGACGGTTTAAGCGGAGCAATGAATACCGCGAAACTGATTCCGGCAGTTGGGCAAGACATTGAAAGTCAGATTCACGAATTGGGATTATCACCTGACAAGATACATATCATCGGACACAGTCACGGGGCTCACGTTTCGGGCCAAATCGGCAAACGCAGCAAAAATGCTGGACACGGCACGATTGACCAAATTACACTGTTAGATTGTTCTACCGACGAAGTTCACGATGGTAAGAGCAATGACTGGGACAAGAACGCGGCTGGATTTATTGATAGTTATAGGACATCGAAACTATTCTCAACGGCATATTCTGATTATGCAGATAAGAATTTCGATTTATCACGGGACGAAGACGGATTCGCGTTTGATATGTTTTTTACAGCCGCAACACTCGGAGTATGGGGACTGAAAGTATATGACGATGAGACGCGTAGTCATAATGCGGTATTGTATTGGTATATCTCAACGATGACCAAAGGCGAAAAAAACTGGGGATTATTGAAAGTGCAGTAATTCTAACCATCCGTCAGAGAATAACTCGTCCAAATTTTCTGTCTGAACACGATTGAAAATTGTTTGTGTCGCGATGTAATCGTAACCCGAAATGTTGATTATTGAACATCAAAAGCGTATCGGGTGATGCTTGTCGTCAAGGAACAACGCAAATCCTTACCCCGTAGGGGTTAAATATGGATAACCCCGTGCGACAGCACGGGGTAGGTACACACAAACCGAACCCCGTAGGGGTTCAACAAGAACCGCCACTGACTACAACCACTTTGTTCAACCCCTTGCGGGGTTCGTTTTTTGTGTGTACCTACCCCGCGTTCCACGCGGGGTTATCCAT
>JAITST010000269.1 GCA_031287585.1 Planctomycetaceae bacterium
CGCAGTCCTTGCATTTGTAGCGTTGTTTGCCGCGAGTGAAACCGCTCTTGTAAAAATTTGTCGAATGACAGTATGACAGTGCTTGCAATCCATTGGGCTTGACAACCTCCGTAAAGGGGCTTGCTATCTTTGTGTCAGCACTCTCGATTTTTAGATTATTTGTTATACAATCGCACCTGTCCACAACAAAAACGTATATACTTACAATCTAAAATCATAAAACTAAAATTGACGATAGAGGTGTGTAAAACTTAGTGTTCGTATTTTTATATTTTCCAACAATAATTCCATCGTTTGGTCGTGTTCTAAAATTATTGAACTATCCAATTCCATCCGAAAAACCAGAAATTGATGACCATCCCGACACAGATTTTGTGCATCTGCTCCGCCTTCGAAAATCGAATTCCTTTGCGAACCAATCGGCTACACCAAGTCAGTAACGATAAATGCTTACGCTCAATCTGCTGCGTGTTCTGTTTCGACACAATCAAAGTGTCCGAATCAAAACGCTCGTAGTAAGCATAGTTGCCGTCCGTATAAACTTTGCCGATATTTAACGGCGAAAGCAATTCCAGCAACTTGTCAAGATTGCCGTGTTCCCTCGTTCCAAACCAGAACGTAACCGCCTCGCCAGTATCATGGTCGATTGCCCAACATAGCCATATCTGATGTTTCTTCTCACGGTAGAAACTCCACATATCATCTCTTTCGATGCGGATTTGACGGCGTTTGTGGGTTTGAAAGTATTCCGTGTTGACGTTGGTTATGACCGCTTCTTTTTTTTAATTCCGAAATCACCGTGTCCGTACTTATACCGAGACACGAGCGATTGTCCTTATGTCAGAGCCGTTGACGGTTTGTCGATGGATGTCGGATTCCACACCGGGCTTGCACACATTATTAGGTGTATTCGGCGTAAAATATCTGATGCCGACATTCGGAATTTTTACAGATATATCTTTGCTTCCCGTTGTTCGTGCCGTTTTTCCCAACGTTTGTACTGCCGCAAAACGGACACTTTAACGCAACTAAAACCATTCTTCTCTCCTCCTTGATAATGGGCTAAACGCACTCAAAACAGTATAAGCATTTTGAGAGATGGTGTCAAGACAATAAGTTCAGAACATAACCTAATATCGTTTGTGGATACGCACGGACGTGTGTCTGCGAATTTTCCCAAAAACCATTATGTCTGATATTGACAATTTTGAAAAATGCGAGTACAATATGTAACTATGTAACTTGGAGTTGCGAATAGTTAGTTCGCGACAAAACACACACCAAACTTTTCACGAAAGGAAAGAAAAATGACAGATTTTGTAAAAACACAAATTAACACAATTAACCAAATGTTAAAATGGGGGGGGGGCGCAGTTTACGGTAAATACCGTATTCGCTCTTCTCGCTCGGCTTTTACACTTGTTGAACTTCGTGTTGTTATCGCCATTATTGGTGTTCTAATCGCTTTGCTCTTGCCCGCTGTGCAAGCCGCCCGTGAGGCGGCGCGAAGGTCTCAGTGTGTCAATAATCTCAAGCAATTGGGAATTGCTGTTCATAATTACCATAACACAAACGACTACATCCCACCATTCGGAGGTGGCGGAACGGGAGTTTACGACTACACTCCACATATCGCCCTGTTGCCATTCTATGAACAGCAATCTCGGTGGAGCGAATTGGCGGCTGCTAATTTTAACCTTGAACCGTGGGAAGAACGTGTTGACGATAACGCATCCAATCCGGCTTACGGGGTCTTTCTTGATCCAATAGCAATGTTGTGTTGTCCGTCAGATGGAAATACTCGCCAGGGTTTTCAGCGTACACAAAATACCAAGCCGCTTACTGCCAGTAATTATTGTTATTCCGACGGAGATTATATCGGTGACTATGCGTCTCATGGTAATACCAGAACCGCTTTTGTCAATCAAGCGGCGCAGTCAAATAAATTGTCAGAGCACCTTAGAACACCTCTCAATTTTTCTGCTGTTACCGATGGATTAAGTAATACGGTTTTCATTAGTGAACGTTGTACTAAACCAGCGGATTTGAATTCCCTAGTGACGAGTTTACCGGAAGAGAACTCCATTCGCGGCGGTATTCTCTATGGAACAGCCGCTTTAACTCAAACGAGCGGTCCAAGTGCCTGTATGGCAAAAAAAGGTTCCGGTAGAACCTATAATTTGTCAGGCGGTGAAAAAGCATACGCGGGTCCCGGTTCTTGTTATGGTTATTATGGTTTGTCGATGGTTCGCTTTCAAACGATATTACCTCCAAACGCACCCACGTGTGCATCCGCTGATCCTGTAAACGCTGCTGCAAACTTAAAATGGTTGATAGTATTATCGCCCCCAACGAGTTATCACAACGGCGGTGTCAACGCGGTATTTGGTGACGGTGCGGTAAAATTCATCAGTGACACCATCAAATACGATACGGAAGACAGGCAACTGAATACTCATAAAGCGGGTGCATCGCCTTACGGGATTTGGGGGGCTCTTGGTTCTATCAATGGTGCTGAGTCCGCTTCGTATCCGTGAAAATTAACAAATTGTTGACACGTTAACTTGTCAATAGTTTGTCTTCTGCCAAGTTATTATTTGGCGATTGTCCTCGTCAGGAACACTCCTGTTGAATTTCATTCTTAACAATGTTAATTAAGAACGTTAGCAGTGGGAACATCGTGTGACCACTGAAACAATTTTTGCTAATCCATTTTCAAATAAGGAACAAATACTATGTACAAATCAGCCATTAAACAATCAGGCACGTTTCAATATCGTGCGTTTACACTTGTGGAATTACTCGTGGTCATTGCGATCATTGGAGTTTTGATTGCGTTGTTACTTCCGGCTGTTCAGGCGGCACGGGAAGCGGCTCGGCGAATGCAGTGTACCAACAATCTCAAGCAGATTGGTTTGGCGATACATAATTATCACGACACGCATAACGTATTTCCACCGTTCGGGTTGATGATGAAAAACACGTCTGCCAGTAACGAATATCGTTACTCTCCATACATTTCGTTAATGCCGTTTATGGAGATGTCTGGACGGTACTCTGAAATTGATTCTACCGCTACTTCCGGTAATAGAGATGGCGACAGAGGTGCTTATTCACCATTTTTTGGCGCACCACTCTCCAATTTATGTTGTCCCTCTGATGGTTATAGTGCAAGAAAACAAGGCGTTTCGCCGGGAGTTGCAAACTATTGTTTCTCCGATGCTGACCTTATGGTTTCGTTTGTGATGGACGGTTGGTCTGAACCGGCTTATACGGGCAATAAGGTTAGATGGGACAAAGATAACAAACGTTCCGCGTTCCCTGTTTATAAAAATCGTACGTTTGCATCCGTTTCGGACGGTTCAAGCAACACGATTTTTATGAGCGAACGTTGTACATCAAATCCGAGATTAGCCGGAATGATAAAGGGGTCTATTGTTGCTCAAATTGGAAAGGACATTCCAAGTAGAAACGGAGCGGCAAACGCAACAATGATTCCGAGTGACTGCTTAAAAAGGGTTGCCGCTGGCGGTGTTTACGACCTTTCCGGTAGTAAGACAACCGCAACTCACGACAATTTCTTTTCCTACTGGGGATTATTTGCGGTTCGTTTCACCACGATACTTCCGCCCAATGGTCCATCTTGTTCTACGTCGGGAAAAATTGCCACCAGAGACAGCGCGGCACACGAAGCGGCGTTACTTCCTCCAACGAGTTATCATTCGGGAGGAGTTAATGTTTGCCGCGGCGACGGTGCCATTAATTTTGTTTCAGACACAATTCATACTGACGGAATGAGTTTGGATGCCGCTGTGGAACGTACAGGTGAAAGTGTGTATGGTGTCTGGGGTGCGCTCGGGTCAATAAATGGAGGTGAGGCAAAAGGAATGTGATGTTGTATGAATGACAATGTTCAGTCGGATAAATACTGTAATGATTTTATCCGGCTGAATTATCATCAAAAATATTCAATACCTAACAATCTAAATTACAATGAAAACATATCAAAACATTTTCGTATTATTGTTTGCCATCGTTTTGTTGTTCAACATATACGGTTGCAGCAATGATAGTAAACGCCCTGCTGATTTACCGGTTTTGTACCAGTGTCAATTGACGTTTACTCAAGAAGGTAAGCCGCTGGACGGTGCGGAAATTACACTTTCGCCTGTTGAACCTTCACGTTGGGCTATCGGCGGTGTTACCGACAAAGACGGTATCGTTAGCATCCGTACAAACGGCTCTTACGCTGGCATACCGGAAGGTCGTTATAAAATTTTGGTTGCGAAGACTATTGTTGAAAACAAAAATTATCTGTCTGTGGTAGAACCAGTTTTTCAACAGGAAAAAGATACACCACTTGAAATTGTTATCTCAAAAGGTAACAATAATAAAATGTTCGATGTCGGTAAGCCCGTCAAAATTGTTACCGGACAGGTAAAAGATGAACCGTTATCAGAAAAACGTGATGAATAGATTTAATTTACGTCGTTGCAGAGACTTTGTATATTGTATATAATTGATACTCAAAGTTTCCATTTCATTTAACACTTAACCAAACTAAACAACTATGAAACACTCATTGTTTTCGATCGCTCTTGCGTTCATTTTTACCACTGTATCATTCGCGGCAGATGTTCCCAAAACGCTTGTCGTTATGCTTGATGGTGCCAGACCTGACGCGATATTGATGGCTAAAACTCCTAACATCAACGCGATTTGCGACGGTTCGTGGGCGAATGGTTATCACGGTGCTTATTCGTTCGCTGCTCATACCATCAAAGACGCTGCGACCGTCAGTGCTCCGAATCACACCGCGATTGCTACAGGTGTCACCACCTCGAAAAACAAAGTTGATAGCAACAAAACCTACGGTAAGTACGTATCAGAGAAAACTTGTGCAACTTATAAAAACTTTCTAACACGTATTAAGGAACGTGATTCAGAGAAGAAAACCGCATTTGTTTTCAGTTGGAAACCCGACCGCGTTCTGGTTTCCGATGACAATCCCTGTGATATCGCTATTGACGGCAGCGACGAAGCGAACGCGAAACAATTACCGGCTATCATCAACGGTACGTTTGAATCCGCGACGTGGAAAAAAGGTACTGACATTGACGCGATTCTATACTACATTGACGTACCCGACCACGTCGGACATAGCGGCGGTTTTTCGCCGCCAGCGACCACCGCAAAGCATACGGAATATGTTCGATGTTTTGAGACAATTGACGGCTGGTTCGGAACAATTCTCGACGCGATTCGTAAACGTTCAAACTTCGCAAACGAAGACTGGCTGATTGTCATTACATCAGACCACGGCGGTTGGGTTGGGACGCACGGACCTATGCGTGCGGACAACTTTACTATTCCGTTTATCGTTTCGAGTAAGCAGGTCAAACAAGGCGAAATTATCGGGCAACCGTGTAACACCGATGCGGCAGTGACGGCTCTTGACCATTTCGGTTTTGATACCGACACAATGAAAAAAGATGGATTACTCGATGGTAATGTTC
>JAITST010000299.1 GCA_031287585.1 Planctomycetaceae bacterium
CGTTGCGGACTGTTGGAATCCAGCGTGCCAACTTCTGGATTGGGATGCGAAATTTGACTAACAATATGTGTCGGTGCGTCTGCTTGACTGGGGCAAAATAGGGAGATACTGCGCCCGCACTCTGCCCAAACCGCTTAATTCAAGCGATTTGGGGGAGAATGGGTAGGGAAAATTGCCGCAATTTTTTGGACGAAGAAAACGTTTGAGTCAAGAATTTTTATATTTGATGGGTTGTTAGAAGTTGCCTTAAGAGTAAACTATGCTGGTAACGGATAAAAATCCTTCCCCAGTCGCGCAAGTAGAGACAGGGCATGCCCTGTCTCTACAAATCCCCGTAGGATTTACCCTACGGGATTTCGTACCCACTATCTCACTACACATTCAAACTTTACTACTCCGAATTGGTTTGGTAGTAACGGGGCTGTGATTTCAAATCTTAATGTGGATGAACCGGCTTGATTTGGTTCTACTACGAAGCCAGCTTTTAGAGATGATTGAACTGTGTTTGGTATTAGTTCCAGTCTTGTTGTTAGATTGTCGAGAATTGTCACGTTGCCGATTGGTGCGTTTCCTATGTTTTCGTAACGGATTATGAACTCCACCTTTTCACCGGGTTGGGCAGATTTTTTCGATGCTACCTTGATTAGTTTTAACTGCGATTTTTTTTCTCCGTCTGTGACGACGAAAATTTCCGCCGCGTTCTTTTGTTCCGACATCGACATAGTTGCCAACTGATTTATGCGAACCTTCAATCCTTCCGAACCTTGCCACGCTCTGGCGGATGCGGACGCACTTGCCAGATACACAATCTGAGCATCGCTGATTTTGTTTGATGTCATCAGATTGTTATAGACCATCAAAATATCCGCACCGCTATACGAGCCAAGTCCTTCGTCGCGCTGCATACCGCTTGTCGTCTTGTGCATCGCCGTACCGCCTGCCGCTACCCGTGAGCGTGTTTGTTGCGTTATCGTTTCCTGCTCCGTGAAACCGACAGGTACGTTTGCCCTGCCCGTCACGGGACTGAGTTGTCCTTCTGTTCCAGAGACGAATGTTCGTTGTCCGCTTAATACCGAACCTTGAACTTTACGAACACTGCCGAAACGCGGCGCGTAGATATGAATACGATTCGACGATGTAACTAGCGTATGACCGTCAACGGTATCGAAGTGAGCGACAGTGTCTTCAGATTCCAGTCCGCGAACGTTCCAATCGGAATCAACCCGCACTTTTGAACGGTCATCACCGCCGTCTGCCAGATATTCGTCCTGAGGCCAGAATCCCGCGACACCTTGCGGACGAAACACTCCCTCGAACGGTTGTTCCTGCGTAACACTACGCGATGTGAGTAATTCCGTACCTCGCTGTTGTAATGACGGGTCAATGGTTATCCTTTGACCGTTATATACTTGCGCTACTTTTTTTTTTCGTCAGATGCGGACGGTGCGGTTTGTGAACCGTCATCCTCTTCAACTTGGTACGATACCAAACGGACAATGTTACGATTGGTATCGCTACCGGTCGCGAATGTTGTCCGGCGTGCGGGATCGTATTGCGGCTGCACGTTTTGTGGCGGCATAGCCGGATTCACGGCAGGGTTAATCATCGGAACATTCGGCTGCATACTGCCGTAAGGTGCCGATGGCTGCATCGGCATTGATATCATCGGTTGATTCATCGGTACACTAACATTGCCGTTTCCATAGTACGGATACTGACCGTTGTACGGTTGCGGTTGCGGCTGATTTTGCGGAGCGTAATAAACCGGTGCGGGTTGTAGTTGCCCTTGCAGCGGTTGTGCTTGCGGTTGCATCTGCGGCATCGGCATTTGTTGCTGTTGCATCTGTACCGGAATGTTCGTATTCACAGGTAAGACGTACGCGTTGTTTGCGGCTGCCATCGCGGCGTTGTGATTACCTTGCGTCATCGAATTATTCATGGCAACAACTGGCGGTTGGGCATACGGCTGCTGATATGAATACATTGGTTGTCCGGGATATGGAATCTGTTGCTGGTACTGCTGCTGATAATACGGTTGCGGCGGTACATTCATCACGTAGTTTTGTTGATAGTTGGGCATAGGCATAGATTGCATACCGCCAATTGGGTCAGCCGACGGAACAATCTGGGACTGTCTCGTTCGCGCGACACCAGCACCGTCAGACTCTGCTTCCTTACCTTTTTTATTCTTGCTGTTACTACGATTACTCGCGTTGAGGTCTTCCTGACGATTTGGCGGATACAGTATTTTAGACAACGGGTCACTATCCGCTCTGCCGCCGCTATGACTACAAGAGCAGAGCATAATAATTGCGAGCGAGATTAACACCGCCGCGACTGACTTGTTGCCTAGCGAAGCACCACTACAACGTAATAATGACAGACTCATTGAATTCCTCCTTGAACAGGTTTCTGTGCTACGCGCGGCGGCACATTGCGTAATTGAAAACTATTATCCGGCGCGTTCACGTTATTCGCGTTTATTCCGTGCGGACGATTGGCAACAGACATCGTACCTTCTTGTACTCTGCTTGTCTGGTAGTTTGAACGATGGTCGGAACGATTACTAATATGACTGACAACCGGCGCGTGACCGTTTGCATAGTGAGTCATCGTCAATTCACCGTTTTCTTTGTTGTTTTCGTAAATTATCCATGGCGGGCAACCGTGAAAAAACGCCGCGTCAACCATACCGCTGTTTGTCGGTGTTCTGCCGCCGACACGAACGATTGCGACAGGTCGTCCCAACGTTCCCGCTATAACAAGCGGGTCGGCGTTCGGCGGAACATCAAGGTTAAGCGGCGAAACGGCATCGCTTCTAATTGGTAACGATTTCTGCGGATTTTCGAGGTAGATAACTTTCTCAATGTACTTGCCAGCGAGAGCCGTTTCGATGTCGTCCACCGTGAACTCAATCACAATCGGAAAATCATTTTCGTTTTCCTTCGGCGGGTACGTCCGGTCAATTATTTCGATAGTCGGATAAATTTCTTCGCCAGCGTGAAACGGAATACCTGTGATTCGTAAACGATAAACACTACCAACGAGCAACGCAATTTGTGTCGGCATAAATTTCGGTGTCTGGAAACAGGCATCAATGGCTAAAGAAGTACGGCAACCATTCGGGGCGTACAAACGTACCGGCTGATAGTAATCACGAACCGGACCGCCCATCGCGAGACGTGTCTGACCGACTTCACCAAGCGGCATCCCGCTGGTGTGAATCCGGTGCATTCCTTGTGCGAACACGACGGACTCAATTCCGGTCAAGGTTAGCAATATCAAAAGTAACGCTGGGAAAGTTTTCATTTTATCGTATATGCCCAAAACCCGTTTGTTCGCTTGATTAACACGTAAACGTAACAACAATACGAAAACAGCATTTAGGTATTTGCCTCAATGCTGTTATCATAAAAAATACTGTAACCAGTTGTACTGTACGATTCGCGTTCGACGGACGAAAACTTTGAATCTCGTCCGCTTTCAAACGCTATCGTTACACCACAGGTCTCACCGCGGCGACAATCTTGGTTGCGGAATCGTTCGCGGGTCAAGTTGTACCGGCGATACTGGAACTCCAACGTATGGTTGCGGTTGAACAATCGCAGCACCCGGTTGCGGCGGAGCAACAATCGGCTCGGCACGTCTCACCGGATAACGATCCGTTGCGTGCATTCCTTGCGGTAACTGCGGCGGTCCGGGAACTCCTGTCGTGGTTTTCGTTATCGGTATTCCATATTGCGGAATAGTCACACCGGAAATCGCGTTTTGCGGAATCGTTGAACCGTTGAACGCCGGATAAACCGGTTGGTTTATCTGTTGTCCGGACATCGTTTGTCCTTGTTGTCCGTCAGCCCTCACAGACGCTTGCAGGTCTTTGTTACCCAAACGTATCACGGCAAGTATCGCTCCACGATTACCCGCTTCAACTACCGGATCGGCACCCGGTTCAAGTTGCGTATTGACGATTGTACCAACGCCAGCCATCGCCAAACCCTGATATTCTGGATTCGGCAGATAAACAACTTTCGTTACAAAGTTACCGCTGATTGCTTGCTCGAAATCGTTCGTCGTAAACTCAACTGGAACAACATTGTGAGCGAGATACGCTTGTGTACGTGCCATAGTTGGCGCGACTTCGAGTGTCGGATAAAGTTCAACTCCCGCATAACCTTGTATGCCCGTCAACTTCAAACGGTAGATACGCCCTTGCGGAAAATCGTACCTCGCCGGACACACAAGCGGTTCTGAATCGAAGCGTCCGCGAACAGTTTCATCCCAGCAAATTACCATACCTTCCGGTCCGACAAAATGTATTTGCGATGTCGGTGCAACCATAACCGGTTGTACCATCGGTGATTGCGGCGGTGCTCCGAAGCCAACTCCCATTGGCGGAACATTCGGCATACCGACAGGCGACTGACCGAGTACATTGGGCTGCGTTTGTTGCGCAAACGGCTCTGAATAGGACATCTGTTGATATGGCTCTTGTATAACACCGGGACCGGGTCCATCAACGCCAACACCGCGATACGGCAAACCCTGCGAATAACCGCCGGTAAATGCCGGTCCCTGACAACCTAACGCTAGCATACAAATAGCAAGTAAACAAAAACCGTATCGCATTAGGACTCTCCTCTGATTCACGCTCAACATATTTGAGCGAACATTTTTATACGAAACACTTTGACAAAAGCACCCAACATCCGTAAACACACCGTTACGTGTTATTAACAATATTGACAGTTACCTGACAATTATTTTGGTCTAGACGTAACAACAAATTTTTTGTAGTATCGTAAAACCTTGTAACGTTGGAGCGTCACAAGTGAATTGAAATGTCCGTTTCCGAGTGAAGATAGGCAATAGCAAAACTACACACGACGAAACTACAAATGCATGTCTCTCGCTAGTTTTCGGTATATCGTTATACGGTTCTTTGTAAAAAGAATTGAATCCAATCAAAAAAACAGACTAATCAAATGAAGAAAACAACAGTATTTATAATCGTTTTGTTATTGATGATTACAAGTATTAAGAGTTTTGCGCAAAATAGAGAAGCGGCAAACGAATCTGTACCAATTATTTCGGCTACGATGAGTAAGTTACGTTCACATGAGTCGTTGAAGGCGAATATAAGGATGGACATAACGCTAGATGGCGAAGAATACGCGACACAGGGGAAATACGTTGAAGAGGAAGCAACGATAACCAGCGGCGACGACCTTTCGAGGTCACGTTTTCGGCTGGACTTAAATTTTCCGCTCTCATCTTCCGAGTCACTCGGTAAGGGACTGAACAAGATGACAGTAATTTGCGACAAGGAAATCGTTTGGCAATATATTTCAATCGAGAACAATACGTGGCTCAACAAAATCGACATCAACAAAGTTCTCGACGCGATAAAGAAATCACCGAAGAAATCCAAGTTCTCGACAGTAGGCGGGATAACAGGTTTAGGAGGATTAGGCGGTTTAGTACGTTCGATTCGTGACAATTACGTTTTCACTAATGAACCGGTTGACTTTCTGTTGAAAGGGAAAACACCGTTAAAAGTTTGGAAAATTAGCGGAACAATGCAGCCGGATCTTCGCGGTAGGTTAGAAACAGAACTGGGTAAAACCAAAGAACAAACAATATTCCCCAGCCACCTACCAACAGACGTCGAAATTTACGTCGGACAAGACGACGATTTTCCCTACCGTGTTCACTACTACAATACTCCCGATCCCAACCATCCGCAAACACGAACAAGTATAACGCAATTGGTATTCTTCGACGTACTAATCAACGACGGTACAATCCCAAGTTACCTATTCAAGTCCAGTTTCGACCAAAACAACACCAGCGGTCAAAACGACATAACCGACGATTTTATAAAATCACTTGGGCTATAATTCAGGTGTGTTTGTTAAATTTTAAGGTATTTCTAAAAACTCATTTCACCAGTCGAGTAGTCGAGGCATCCCTCGCCCCTCTTCAAACCGGACTTGC
>JAITST010000335.1 GCA_031287585.1 Planctomycetaceae bacterium
AAGAGGGGCAAGGAAAAAGTTTGTAGGTATTTTGGCAGGGTATTCTATTGACAATCCCACGGGGCATTGTCGCAAAAAGTGGGATGGTTATACAAAACCTACAAAAAATTTACACACCCTATTTTAATTTTATCGAATCTCCCCTCTTGCAAATATTCGTTGTAGCGGTTAAAATACGTCGGCAAATTTTTAGTCAGCGAATCGCTGGCGTTTTACCCCTCAACTTTTTAGAAAGGAAGATATAATGAATCTTCAAACCCCAAACAGTAACGATGCTACTCGCACTACAAATCGTTCACGCAGTGTTGTCCCTTGCAGCGGACTTTGTTCGCGCTGCGTTGACGGTTGCCGCGGTAACTGCGAAATCTTCAAGGCAACATTTCGCGGACGCGAACTCATTTATCCCGGTCCGTTCGGTGAAGTCACCGCTGGCGGCGACAAAAACTATCCGGTTGATTATTCACATCTTAACATTCAAGGTTATGCCGTCGGTGCAATCGGATTGCCTGACGGTGTCGAGGCAAATCCCGACAACGCCCGTTTTCCCGTTGTGAATACGGAAACGGAATACGGTTGGGACATCAAAGTCAAGATGACGGTACCGATTTTCACCGGTGCGTTAGGTTCAACCGAAATCGCGCGCAAAAACTGGGAACACTTCGCGGTTGGCGCGGCGATATCCGGTGTAACGATAGTATGCGGCGAAAATGTTTGCGGTATCGACCCAAAACTCGAACTCAACGCCAATAAAAAGGTTGTCAACGCCCCCGATATGGATCGTCGAATCGAAGTTTACAAGCGTTATCATCGCGACTTCGGTGAAATCCTGATTCAGATGAATGTCGAAGATACAAACTTGGGTGTCGCCGAGTACATCATCGACAAACACAAAATCGAAACGATTGAATTGAAGTGGGGACAAGGCGCGAAATGTATCGGCGGCGAAATCAAAGTTGGTCAACTCGAACGCGCGTTGGAACTACAAAAGCGTGGTTACATCGTCACCCCCGACCCGTCCGACCCGATTGTTCAGGCATCGTTCAAAGCCGGTGCGATTAAGGAGTTTGAACGTCATAGTCGTCTCGGTTTTGTCACAGAAGAAGGTTTTATGAAGGAAGTTGAGCGTCTTCGTAAACTTGGATATAAGCGTATCACGCTAAAAACCGGTGCATACAGTTTGAAAGAGTTAGCGATGGCAATTAAGTTCTGCTCGAAGGCAAAGATTGACTTGCTGACAATTGACGGTGCGTCGGGGGGAACGGGAATGAGTCCGTGGCGAATGATGGAAGAGTGGGGCGTACCATCGCTTTACTTGCATGCAGCGGCTTACGAATACGCGACGATACTAGCGTCAACTGGCGCGAGAGTGCCTGATCTGGCATTTGCGGGCGGATTCAGTTCGGAGGACGGAGTGTTTAAGGCGTTGGCACTCGGAGCACCGTACACGAAAGCGGTGTGTATGGGACGAGCGTTGATGATTCCGGGAATGGTTGGTAAAAATATTGAGACGTGGATTAAGAACAACGACCTGCCGAAATCGGTATCGGAGTTCGGAAGTACGCCGGAAGAAATTTTTGTCAACTACGAAAAGGTGAAGGATATAGTAGGCACAAAAGAAATCACCAACATACCGTTGGGAGCAATTGGTGTTTATAGTTACTCTGACAAAATCAAAGTCGGCTTGCAACAACTAATGGCAGGTGCGAGAAAGTTCAGCATCAAAACGATGACAAGAAACGAACTGATGTCCCTGACGGAAGAATGTACAAAAGTAACAAAAATCCCGTACCTTATGGACTGCTACCGTGATGAAGCGTTGAAGATTCTTAAGGGTTAAAGTCTTTGGGTAGATGCTAACGCGGCGGTACTCCGCGAGGTTACGCAGAGTAGAGTCTGCTCTGCGTAACTCCGGCGGAGTGCCGTTTGCGTTGTCGCCTATTATGAACACTCAAAACGGGATAAGCAGAAAGATTGTTATCTCTCAAATATCAGATATGTTTTATATTTATCTCGCCATTTTCGTTCAGCAGGATTGCGTTAATTGAAAATCTAAACGAAACATCTGGGAAATCGCCTTTTTGTGTTGTATTGAAAAATGGCGATTTTAGCGTCTACGTACGCGAACATTTACCAACTGAAAAACAAGCGGCAGAATTGGAGTTTGTAAAAGTTTAACTTAAGAAGTTAATCACTCAATCTGTTTCATTTACAGTTTGAAGAGTTACCACGCTTTTGTAACTCCCGGCACTGCGCAGGGATATATTCCTTTATCATTCGGTTTCGGACCTGGGTCTGCATCCCACGCTAACGTTTTCGGGAACAAATCGAGTTCTGACTTCACCGCGTCGTCCCACTTTACGACCTTACCGCTGTACGTTGCCATACGACCGAGAATCGCCGTCAACGTTGCAGTTCCACCGATGTCGCCGTTATTAAATTCTTTGCCCTCTTTAATCGCGTCGAATAAAACGTCCATCTCCGTCTGATGTCCGTCTGCGTCGCGTTTCCAGACTTGTGGACTCTTCCCGTTGACGTTCAACACTACTGTTCCGTGACCGTCCATATTGATATAACCTTTGGTTCCGTAAGCGTGTTCACTGAACGCCCCCCAGCAGCCGTTAATCTGACGGCAATCACTGTAACCGCGCACGTCTCGTTCTTCAAAAACATACTCGACGCTATGATGGTCGAAAATTTCTCCAAAATCGCGTCCGATACGAACCTGCCGTCCGCCCATTCCGTTTGCTTCAATCGGATGAAGGTCTTTCATAAACCAATTCATTACGTCGATATCGTGAACATGTTGTTCGACAATGTGGTCGCCGCTAAGCCAATTGAAGTAATACCAGTTACGAATCTGATGTTCCATTTCAGTTTGCCCTTCACGGCGGGGACGTGTCCAGAGGTAGCCGGTATCGAAGAAAATCCGCATGTGAAGAATGTCGCCAATAATGCCATCGTGAATCATCTTAATTGGTTCATAATGTTTTTTCTCGAAACGGAGATGATGTCCGACCATAACGACTTGCTTATTCGCTTTTGCTTCGGCGTTGGCATTGAGAAAAAGTCTAACTCCGGGCGAATCCACCGCAACCGGTTTCTCGGCAAAAATGTGTTTACCAGAATCGACAGCCGCCGCGAAATCACGTGGTCGAAAACCCGGCGGTTCGCACAGCAGGACTACATCGACATCTGTTTTCAGCAGTTTCTCACAACAGTCAAGACCGACAAACTGACGCTCATTCGGAATATCCGTCTGGTCGGGATGCTTGTCTGAAAACAACCTGACCGTCCCGTCAACGCTGTCTTGAAAAGCGTCGGCGATTGCAACGAGTTTGACATCTTTGGTTGCCGCATTTTGTAATGCGTTATGTGCCGCACCACGACCGCGACCACCGCAACCGACTAAACCGATTTTAATTGTTGCCATAATGAAATTTGAAGTTAGAGTTTGAAAACTAAAAATTACTGCTTATCCCGTTTTTGTGGGAGTTACCTAAAACCGGAGAAAAAGCCGACCCAGAAGTCAACCACCATTAAGCATTATATCCTTCGTCTGCCGATTCCGCAAGACAAGTGCGTCGAAATTACTTTGCCGAGCATGGACGGTATTGTACAATTATCGTGAACAATTTGTGACGCATTTTTTGATTCTGTTTGTAAAACTTTAACATTACAATTCGCATCTATGTCACATTCAATTTCATATTTTAGATACTGAATTACCTCGCCATTCACTTCCATTAGTATAAGGCAACTTCTAACAACCCACTAAATATAAAAATTCTTGACTCAAACGCTCCCCTCGTTCGAAAAGTTGACAAAATTTCAAAAAATTGCGGCAATTTTTCCCTGCCCATTATTCCAAAA
>JAITST010000342.1 GCA_031287585.1 Planctomycetaceae bacterium
GACGCTTTTACACAAGCAAATTTTAACACATTAGAGGAGTTAAAAACAACAATGGGTCATAAATTTATTGATTTGATTAGGGATGAAGTCGCGAAGACTAAAGCCGAAGGTAAAGCCGAGTCTGTTTTATCTGCTCTCACGATTCGTTTCAAAAAAGTACCCCAAAATATTGAGAAAGCAGTATTGTCTTATACCGACTTAACCGCGTTGGAGTCGTTGCATCAATGTGCAATTCTTTGCGGCAGTATCGAGGAGTTTGAAAGTAGTTTAGTTCACGGATAGAAGCCGCGACACGGCACGAGTTCGTTCCATTATTATCCTCCCTCAAAAAAAAGAGACGCGGTAAATCGCGTCTCTAACTTTCTGCGGCTATGGTTGATTACGTCTTAACTTCCGCCAGTTTTTCTTTTATTACTTTTACCACGTCCTCTATCGTTGCCTTGAATATCATTTGTTCTCCTACGCATACTGTCGGACCTCTGTCGCAGTTTTCTGTGCAGAATGTGGCATCTACCGATACTATATGGGACAACTCATTGTCCAGCAAGTATTCCACTATTTTTTGCAGCAACGCTTGCGAACCCCTTATGAAGCAACTTGTGCCTACGCATACCGAAATCTGCAACGCCGGTGTCCCTTCCGATTGGCTTACCGGCATCGAAACTCCCTGAATCCTCTTACGGTTATGGTATGTCGTGTGCAGCAGTTCGTGCGCCGTGTGTCCGCCCACTCCGCCTTCAAAGTATTCATCGTAAGTCGCCGTTAGCAAGTGGTTCTCCTGAGCCGAATGTAACTGTAATTGTTTGTCCGCGTCGTATAGACCGTCCGCACGCCAGCGTCTTACCGCCCAGTCTGTTGTTACCGGTTGTCCCGCTCCGCCTACGCAACCCAGCGGACACGCCATTACCTCTATCAAGTCGTACTGCTTCTCGCCTTTACGTATCATATCCGCTACCTTGCGGGCGTTACCCAGTCCGTAAACTACGCACAGCGATATTTTTGTTCCGTCGATATTGAAGTCCGCCTCGCGAATGTTTTGATCACCGCGTACTTCAACAAACTCGAAGTTATCAAGTTTAACACCTTTGATTTTCGCGACCGCATAACGCAACACCGCTTCTGTCACGCCGCCCGTCGCACCGAAAATCACGCCGCCGCCCGTTTTGAAACCAAACGGCATATCGAACTGTGCCGGCTCTAACTCGTTGAAACGGATACCCGCTTCCTGAATCATTCGTCCGAGTTCCTGCGTTGTCAGAACGTAATCAACATCCCAAACTCCGTCCGTTTGGAACTTCGTCTGCTTACACTCGAACTTCTTCGCTGTACACGGCATAATCGAAACGACAATCAGGTTTTCACGTGACACACCGAGTTTTTTTGGTAATACCTTTTTCGCGGTAGGTCCGAACATCTGTTGCGGTGAACGGCAACTCGACAGATTCGGTAATAAGTCGCTGAGAAATTGTTCCGCGTACTTAACCCACGCCGGACAGCACGACGTAAACTGCGGTAACACACCGCCGTTCAATTTACGGTCAATGAACTCCGTCGCCTCTTCAACAACCGTCATATCGGCGGCAAAACTTGTATCGTAAACTTCGTCGAACCCAATCGCTCGCAACGCCGCGACAATTCGACCAACTTCGATCGTTCCCGGATGTCCTCCGAATACCTCGCCAAGCGCGACACGTACCGCAGGCGCAATCTGCACCACAACTTTCTTTTCCGGGTTATTCACCTCGTGCCAAACCGCGTCAACATCGTCACGCGGAGTCAACGCCCCGACCGGACAAACGGTTGCGCAAAGTCCACAGTTCACACACTCAACATCCGCCAAATCTTTTCCGAACGCCGGTACAACAGATGACGACGCGCCGCGTCCAGCAAACCCAATCGCTCCGATTCCTTGTACTTCGTCGCACGCGCGGACACAATCACCGCAAAGGATACACTTATTCGGGTCGCGAACGAGCGAGAGACTCGAACGGTCAACTGGTCGGCGATGGAACGTTCGTTTGAACCGCACAGTGTCGATTCCGAATTGACGCGCGAGCGATTGCAGTTTGCAATGCATATTCTTTGGGCAGAGCATACAGTTCTGGTCGTGGTTGGCAAGCATCAATTCGATTGCGACTTTCCGCATTCGCCGGATTTCTTCGGTATGTGTACGAACAACCATTCCCGCTTCCGGTTTGGTTGAACAAGCCGCAACTATACCGCGTCCTTCGACTTCGACAAGACAAAGGCGACACGCGCCGTAGATGCTCAAGTCGGAGTGGTAACAGAATGTCGGAATGTCGATTCCCGCTTTACGGGCAACTTCAAGCAAGTTCCGCTCGTCCGCAATCTGAACCTGACTGTTGTTTAACGTAAGTGTTTTGGCTGTATCTATCATTGTAACCTCGATTGGTTTGAGAGTTTGAAAAAAATATGTGTGAGTGAATTAGTGTTATTACCTGATTACGACTTGTTTCTAATCTAAAATCCCACAACCGCGTGGAACTTGCATGCTTTTGCGCACTCGCCGCACTTAATACATTTGTCTTGGTCGATGACGTGCGTACTTTTGCGTTCGCCTGTTATCGCTCCTACCGGACATTTGCGTGCGCACGCTGTGCAACCAACACACTTGCCCGAAAGAATTTCCGGCTTTGACAATGCTTTACATTGACCAGACGGACATTTCTTTTGGAAAATGTGGGCTTCGACTTCGGGACGGAAATAACGTAGTGTTGATAGTACCGGATTCGGCGCGGTTTTACCTAACGCGCACAGCGAACCTTTCGATACCGTTGACGCGACTTGGTCGAGTATGTCGAGCGTTTCCTGCGTGCCGTTGCCCGCGATTATGTCGTCGAGCAGCGCAAGCATTTGTTTCGTTCCCTCACGGCAGAGCAAGCACTTCCCGCACGATTCGTTCTGCGTAAACTGCATAAAGAACCGTGCCATCTGAACCATACACGTATGTTTGTTCATCACGACAAGACCACCCGAACCAACCATCGCCCCGACTGTTTTGAGTGAGTCAAAGTCGAGCGGCAGGTCGAGGTGTTTTTCGGTTAGACAACCGCCGGACGGACCGCCGATTTGTACCGCTTTGAACGCTTCATTCGATATTGAGCCGTCGTTGTCGATAACGCCGCCGCCGATTTCAAATATGATTTCGCGTAACGTCGAACCGAACGGAACTTCAATCAAGCCAGTGTTCACAACGTGACCTGTCAACGCGAACGTTTTCGTTCCGGGTGAACCTTCCGTGCCGCATTCACGATACTTCTTCGCGCCGTTGAGAATAATGTACGGAACTGCCGCGAGCGTTTCGACGTTGTTGATAACTGTCGGTTTGCCCCACAAACCCGATTGAGCGGGGAACGGCGGCTTCGGTTTCGGCATACCGCGATTGCCTTCGATTGATGCCATCAACGCGGTTTCTTCGCCGCAAACAAACGCGCCCGCACCTTCCATCACGTCCAGTTTGAACGTCTTACCGGTTCCGAAAACGTTGTCACCGAGAATACCGAGTTTTTCAGCGTCGGCAACCGCTTTCTTAATACGCTGTACCGCGAGCGGGTATTCGAGACGGACGTAAATGTAACCCTCGTTCGCTTCAATACCGCGAGCGGCTATCATCATTCCTTCGATAACCGAATGCGGATTACCTTCCATAACCGAACGGTCCATAAACGCGCCCGGGTCGCCTTCGTCGGCGTTGCAGATTACGTACTTCTTTTCGTTTTTCTCTTTGAGTGTAAACTGCCATTTTACGCCGGTCGGGAATCCGCCGCCGCCGCGTCCGCGTAAGCCGGACACTTTGACTTCCTCACAAACCGTCTCCGGTTCTATCTCACACCACGCCCGACGCGCCGCCTCGTAACCGCTGTTCGCAATATACTCGTAAATATCTTCGGGGTCGAATACGCCGCACTGTTTGAGCGTGAGACGTGTTTGCCGTTGGTAGAACGGAATTTCGGATTGTCCGATACATTTACGGTTTTTGTTGTGACGGTCAACATAAAGGAGACGCTCAACTACGCCGCCTTTGACTATTGTTGTTTCAACGATTTCGTCAACGTCAGACACTTGAACACAAGTGTACAAAACGTTACCAATACAAACAAGCGGACCGGCTTGGCAAAATCCTTGACAGCCGCTTATTGACTGGCGAACAAATCCGTCTTTGTACGTCTCGCCCTCGTATTTCAACTCGGCGTGGGCGTTGATACCGCCGTCTTTGAGTTTCTTCTCAATCGCGGCGAAAATTTCGAGCGAACCGTTCGCCACACAACCAGTACCGGCACAAACAACGATACGTTTCGTTGTTGCCTTTGTCTTCTCACGGAAAAGTTCCGTCGCCTCTGCCAAAAATTCTTTGGGTTTGGAAATATCGTTTTTCATTGTTTATCTTTCAATGGTGAAAATAAAATAATCCGCATATACAACGTATGTTTGAAAAACCGCGAAAACACGAAGGACGCAAAGGGAAAACGGAGGTAAAACAAATTTATAAAACTCATCAACCTTCGCGTTCTTCACGCCTTCGCGATAAATAATCGCGATTAAAAATATCAACTAAGCAACCGCCTCTTCCTTTTTCTCGTTCTCGGCAGACGTTACACCGCCGCTTTCTACTTCGAGAATTTTGTCTATCAGGTTGATTGCGTTCTCCGGTGTCATCTTGCTGTGAACTTTTTCGTCAAGTACCATAACCGGTGCAAGACCGCACGCGCCAAGACACGAAACGCACTCAACCGTGAACAACATATCGTCGGTAGTATGTTTCGCCGACGACAGTTTGAGTTTTTGGTGCAGGGCGTTGAGGATATGTTCTGAACCGCGAACGTGACACGCCGTTCCGTCGCAAAGCCGGATTATGTGCTTGCCTTTTGGAATGAGCGTGAAGTGGGCGTAAAAAGTCGCCACCCCGAACACGTGAGACGGCGGCAAGTCAAGCGAAGTTGCGATGAATGTCATCACGTCTTCGGGCAGGTAACGATAATCCTCTTGAACTTGCTGTAATATAGGAATCAAACGAGCGGGGTCGTGGTTATTCTCTTCCAAAATTCCCATAACCCGCGTAAATTTACGCGATGTAGTTTCAGCCATAACTGAGTAATCCTTAAAAGTTCGGTATAAACGGGAAGTTGTTATGTAATCTTATAACAACAAACGACCGTATTAAAAAGTTACAAAACATTCTATCCCAATTGCAAAAACTGTCAAGGCACGGCAAGGGGCAGAACCCCAATTTTTTACATCAGGAACATGGTTCAAAATTTGTTAGAAACGGCGAACAAGGCAAAATCGGCTAACTTTGTTCGTATTTTTACGTATCGGTACGACTGTTCGTGTCGGGAAACCTCTAAAAACTCTTTTTAACGCGGAGGACGCAAAGAATCGCAGAGGAGTATTTTTTTGTAACTTATTCTATGTATAAATCATTACAAAAGATTTTCAAAATAAAATCTCTGCGTTTCTCTGCGAACTCAGCGGTTAAAATTGAGTTCTTTTAGAAATGCCCGTCTGATGGATACGTTACAAATATAGAGACGCGAAACATCGCGTCTCCACATTTGCGGGGGATACAATTTTTGTACTAACCGTTCAAACCGCCCAAAAAGTCTTTGTTCGCCGTTTCGTTTTGGTGACGTACAGAGCCGTTATCGTGATAGTTAGCGACTTCGCTTAATATCACGCCTTCGCTTCCGGCAAACTGCCAGTGGTGCGAGCCGAGACTTGACAACTTCACAGTCATACCCGGGTCGGCAACAGTGCAATGATTTACCGTTACGCCGCCGTGAGATTTCGGAACAACAACTTCGGCGGGCAAATTCGCTTCACCTTCACCAATGATGTAACTCCGTCCCCAACGAACAATCCACGCTTCGTTCTTCTGTGCACCGTTTTTGACGGTATCTTCCGGCTTGACGTGCCAATGTTCCGGCAACATCTGGTGCGGCAGCATAAAGAGGTCTTGCAGCATATAACTGTATTCGCCTTGCAGATTGTTGACGAATCCGACACAGGACAGCCCGACTTCGGTGAAATGACCAAGTCCGTAATCGGAAATCCAGAGCCGTTCGCGGAGGTCGGGGAAAATCGGATAACCGTGATACTTCAAGAACTCGATGATAACATTCTTGGCGGTTTCGACATTAAATTTGCCGTCTTTGCCGTAAAAGTATCCGTTTGGATATTTCTTGAATCCTCTTCGGGCAACCGCTCTGGGACGGCTGGTAAGTTGAGCTTCGGCAGATTCAACACCAGCGATAGTCACAAGACCAGCGGCGGCGATACCGAACAGATTACGGCGGGAAATAGTGTTTGTCATATTTCTTTCCTTAAAACAAGTTGAGACGGGAATACCCCGTCAATGTAAATTGAAAAGCGGGAAAAACCCGCGACAGTAGTAAACAGAGTAATATAAATTCGGGCGTTTGTCAATAGAGCGGTTTTGTAGGGTGTGTAAACGGGTGTGTAAATTTTTTGTAGGTTTTGTATAACCATCCCACTTTTTGCGACAATGCCCCGTGGGATTGTCAATAGAATACCCTGCCAAAATACCTACAAACTTTTTCCTTGCCCCTCTT
>JAITST010000386.1 GCA_031287585.1 Planctomycetaceae bacterium
TGCCAAAGGAAACGGGCATTGGGAACAGGAACCGCAATCAGGTCTCGTCTGCCAATCGTCACGCCGACACGTTTCTGCGCTTTTGAACCAGACAAACGTTTAGAGAGCCAAAACCGCAATCCGGTTTCCCAAAGCGACAATGCTTGCAACGCCGTTGTTTTACCGGAATTGTTCGGTCCAACAAAAACAACGGTTTGCCCCAATTCAATTTCGCAATCCGACAGTCCTTTGAAATTTTTAACAATTAGTTTCGTAAGCATTTTCTCGGTTCCAATACGACAGTTGACAAAACATCTATTCTAACAATTCCCGCTCAAATTGCAACCTCGCGGAACGCCAAACGGACTCCGCAAAGGCAAGCAATTCGTCGCGTTTGGTTCGTGCCGATTCAAAATTCGATACGATCTGGTGCTGTATGGACAACGGGGGAACCGGAATTTCCAACGATTTGAACTCCTCCTTGTTGATATTCGCCTGTACCGCAGAACGCTGAATGGCTTTGACCCAATGAGCGTAAATTTCGGTTTTCGTAAAACCATAAACGAATTCTGGCAGAACCCCCTTTTTGAAACGGAAACGGATACAATAACCGGCGAACACGGCAGGGTCAAAGTTTTTATCGTGAATATAAGTTTTGCCGACAGAACCGCTACGGGCAAAAAGAATATCGCCCGGCAATAAAAAATGCAGATCGTTCCATTGCGATGCCGTCTTAAATTCGTGAGGCATTGATATACCGTCATCGCCAAAATCCGTAATACGGATATAGCGGGGCTGGTCTGCCGATGTCCGCTCAACGGCTTGCGAAGATGTTCCGTAACGCGGCTCCTCCGAAACTAAATCGGCAAGTGCTTTCACTGGATAAAAATAGGACGATTTTTTAGAATAACGGATAAAACCGGGGTCGAACCGCCTGTTTAGTATGTTACCTAACTTCGTAGCAAAACAAACAAGTTGCCCTTCTTGGTTATGTGTTGTAACAGATGCTCCGGTTGGCAAAAGTTCCCGTTCAAAATTTTCCAGTGCCGATTTCCAAACGATGCGTGCTTCTTCTAACGCCTTATCTCGTTTCGCTCGTGCCGCTTCAAGGGCGGAAACCAAACGCCGCTGAACCGAAAGAGGAGGAACGGGAATCGCAAGCGACTTGAATTCCTCCTTGTTGATGTTAGGTTGAGCAGCCGGTCGTTGAATTGTTGTAATCCACTGTGAGTAAGTATCGGTCTTGGTAAAGCCATAAATGTATTCCGGTAATACTTCGTTACTAAAACGAAATCGAATACAGTAACCGGCAAAAACCGAAGGGTTAAAACATTCATCGTGAATATACGTTTTTCCTACGGTTGCCCCACTTCGGGCAAATAAAATGTCTCCCTTTAAGAGTAAATGTTTAGGGTCCCACGATTCAGCCGCCATAAATTCGTGCGGCAATGAAATACCATCATCCCCAAAATCTGTAATGCGGATATATCGCGGCTGATTTTCTGAAGTACGCTCTATTGCCTGTGCCGAAGTTCCATAACACGGTTCAGCAGAAACCAAATCGGCAAGTTTTTTAGAAGGATATGCAAACTGTATCCTTTGTGCATTGCGGACAAAATTAGCATCAAATCGCTGCCTAAAAATTCCCCCCCGTTTGACGGCGAAGCAAGTTGGCTACTCTGCCGTAACGGGGGCTAGACGAAAAAAGGTTTTGGATTCTTTTGAAACTTTTCGTACTGCCCTAAAAGTCCGGTACCGGGAACAATCTCCCGATGCCGCTCCGTCCAGTGTCCCGGCTTCTTGCCGTCGCCGCCTACCCAGTCATAAACCACTTCCCACGTCAATAAATCGCACGTTTCCCAAACGGTGCGCTCGCGGTTCGGCTTTTCCGTTCGCACTTCCACACGGTACGTCATTCGTCCCGTAGCATCGTAGCCGACGTTTTCCGCCATTGCCATAAAAACCGCTTCGGCATCGTCGGCACGCTCGTTCCGCTTGCGTTTTTCCAAGAACAGCACACTCGATTTCACGCCCGCCCCGTAATGGGCAAAAGCAAACTGCGGCAAACTGACCACCGCAAGCAACTTGAAACGCTCTAAAATCCAGTCCCGAACGTATTGCAGCGAGTCGTTCGTCAAAAGACCGTCCGGCAACACCACCGCCGCTTTGCCGCCCGGTTTGAGAAGTTGCCAAATCCGTTCGCAATAAATAATCTCCGTTTTGACACTCGACCGCGGTTTTTTCGACCGCTTGCCTGGCTCTTCCTCATCGCCGGAGTAGCGGGAAAGTTCATAACCTTCGAGATAACTGTTTAACTCGTTATTGATGACCGCTCCAAAAGGCGGATTCGTTGCAATGACCGAAAAACCTTTGCTCTCATCACGGTGCCCGTTCTCGTTGATTCCGATAATTTTACCGAACGCCGGATTTTTCTTCGCAACCTTTTCAAGCGGTTCAAGTGCGTCGTGTCCAATGATATTCGTGTGTCCGTCATCGTGAACAATCATATTCATCTTGGCAACACGAGCGATTTCGTCGTTGATTTCGATTCCGAAAAGCCGCTTTTCGGCGAAACTATGCCAGTAGTCGAAATGTTCTTTACCGCCTTCATCGTAGTATTCTCCGGCTGCCTTTCGGATATGGTCGAGAGCGTGGAGCAAAAACCCGCCGCTGCCGCACGCCGGGTCAATGACGGTATCCTCGACTTTGAGATTAAGCATCTTGATGGCAAAGGCGATGATGTTGCGCGGCGTGAAATACTGTCCGAAATTGCCCTTGAAAAAACTGTCCATAAACTGTTCAAACGCCACTCCCTTGGTATCGAGGTCAGTTTCCGACAGATTGACGCTTTCCAAATGCTGAACGACGTTTTTGAGCATCAGGTCGTCGATTTTAATGTCATCGGTAAAGACATCCGGCTCCTTGTCCCGCTCTTCGGCGTAGAGTTTTTTAATCCGCCCACTCAATTTGTCCGGTTTCTCTTTCGTTTTGATTTGGAACTGATACGGCTCTCCCTTTTTTCGTGCAATTTTTTCGTCGCGGGTTTTGAGAAAAATGAGTTTTGTCAATTCTCCGAATGCTGTCGGCGGAGAAAGCCGACCGCCGCCCCAAAGCGTTTGGTGCGACTTTTGAATGATTTTGATGAGTTCGTCCCGGCTGATAGGAGCGATGTCCGGCTTGCCTTTTGCTTTGTAGTAATACTTGAATTCTTCCGGTTCGCCGTATTTTTCGGGCAGGTCGGCGATGATGTTTTCTTCCCGTTCCAACGCCCCGTATTTATCGGAACAATCGTAAAACGCACGGGTCAGACCGGCAACGACACCGATATACTTGGCACGAAACTTGTGGGCTTGACCGTTACCGAACGCTTGTTCGATGGCTTGCTTGAATTCGGTATCCGAAATATCGTCTCGCTTACATTCGATGACCGCAAACGGTTTGGTGTGTTTATCGTCCTCGAAAATAACCAAATCGGCGCGGTCTGCCGGAGTGCGGTCGGGAACGGTAACTTCGACACCGACTCGTTCCGGTTGATAGCCGTACCGATAAACCAGTTCGGCGTAAAAGCCGCCCGAACTTTTTCTTCGGGGTCGCTCCACTTTTCGGTATGCCCGACCGCAGCATAACGAATTTTCTCCGTTTTGCCTGCCGTCAAAAGTTCGATAACTCCCTTGTCAATCGCCTGCTGAAGATAATTGAAATTTTCCGGCATCGTTTTTTGAGTTCTGTTATTTGTGTGTTATTGTATAAATAAAAAACTGGAGCGAGATGGATAAAAGCAGTCATTCTAGCACATTATTTTTGTATTGCAATAAGGTGCCTACCAAACATTGCAACGGCAAAATTAGTCACGCGAAAGAGTTGATCCTAAATTTATTTCAACAATGTGACATTATACGCTAACATAAACGTCTTACAGTGAATCTCTGGGAATTATTTATTAACCACGAAACACACGAAAATAAAAATCACACTCTATTGATTACAGAATGACCCGTAAAAACAATTCGGGTGATTTTGTGCCTCCCGCAGAGGCACTTGACAAACTTACAATTTTTCTAACGCATCTTTTATTTTCTTCACGTCGCCGTCGTTTTCTTTTATTATTTGTACGACTTTATCGTAGCCAAGTTTGGGGACGTATGCCGTGGCGAATGTTAATGAGTTTTCTAGTTTAGTTTGGCAATTGGCTTTGTTTGCTGTTAGGGTTTCGATACACTTTGTTCGGAAAATTGGTACCGCGTTTGTCAGTAACGTTAAACTTTCCAATACCGCGTCGGCTATTAACGGGGCGAAGGCGTTTAGTTCAAACTCGCCGTGCGCGGCGGCTGTTGTGATTGCGAAATCGTTCGACATTACCCGTATCGCAACCTGCATTATCATCTCCGGTATGACCGGATTCACCTTGCCCGGCATTATTGTACTTCCCATTTGCCGCGATTGCAACGTTATCTCCGACAGCCCTCCGTATGGACCGGAATTCATCAACCGGAGGTCGTTCGAGATTTTCATCAGGTTTACCGCGAGTGCTTTTATCAGTCCCGACACTTCTACGAACACGTCGTAGTTTTGCGTTATGTCCATCGGATACTCTGCGACTGCAAGACCGATTCCTGTTAGACCACGAAGTGTTTCGATAACACTGTAACGATACTTGCGGTCAGCGTTATCAGCGAGTCCGACTGCCGTACCGCCGATATTGACTTGACGTAACCGCTCTTCGACTTTGTACAGCCGCCAACGGTCGCGTGCGATTGCTTGCGCGTATGCGCCGAACTCCATTCCGAGCGTGACAGGTACCGCGTCCATCAATTCCGTTCGCCCGATTTTTTTCACATCGTCAAACTCGTTTTCACGGCTTTGTAACGCGGTTTGCAGCAACGCGCATTCGTCACTCAGTTTGCGCAACAGGTTTATTGACGCGATTCGCAGAGCGGTCGGATAGACATCGTTTGTCGATTGCCCGCGATTGACATCATCAAGCGGATGGATGTGGTCGAAGTTATTGAGCGGTTGTCCGAGAATACGCAACGCAACATTCGCGATTACTTCGTTGACATTCATATTTGTTGACGTTCCCGCGCCGCCTTGTAATGCGTCAACAACAAACATTTCGTCGGCGTTACCTGCCAAAACATAATCACACGCTTCGACGATTGTTTTGTAAACGCCGTCCTTCCCGACACCGAGTGTGTCGTAAGTCATCGCCGCCGCCTTCTTCACCAGTACGATTGCGTGAATCAACGGCAAACTTGTGTGTTTATAGTCGAGACAAAAATTGTCACGGGCGAGAACAGTTTGGGCAGAGTAGAGTTGGGTTGTCATTGGGAATGTTTACGATATTTGTGAAAAGACAGAACGACAACCTACCATCAAGTTGACAGTACCATTCTACAATATTTCCTTCAACGCATCAATCAGTGTCGTAATCATTTCTGGTGTGTGAGTTGCGAATACCGCTATGCGTATTGCTCCTTCCGAACCGATGCCCGGATTACGCGGCATATACGATACCAGTATGCTGCGCCGCGATAACTCGTTTTGGATTCTACGCATATTGCCCGACGAGCCGATTGTCAGCGTCGCGATTGGTATAGACTGTTCACCCGCCGATAAACCGATTGATGTCAAACCGTGTTTGAGCAGCCGCGAGTTTTGACGTAACGAACTTCGTAACACGTCGTCGTCAAACAACACCGCTAACCCCTTCGCCGTTGCAGCCGCTACCGGATTCGGCGGCGCACTCGCACCAATGAAAATCTTTGAACGCTCCGTGAGATGTTCGATGAAACGTTCGCTACCCGGTAACATACCGCCGTAACCGCCTACCGCCTTACTCATCGTGAAACTCGAATACAACGCGACTGACGGCGTTTCAATTTGTGCATATGACAAATCGTTCCCTTCGTCCTGCGATGTACGATTCACAATTGACGGCGTGAAACCAAAATGTTCAAGCGTACCAAGCCCGTTTTTCCCAAGCACACCAAGTCCGTGAGCATCGTCGATTAACAACGATGAACCCTCGTATTGTGATAACAGTTCAACATACTTGTCAATCGGTGCAAGTGTTCCGAGTGCGGAAAACAAACCGTCCGTCAGTACGAGCGGACGTTGATTCCATTGAAGATTCTCATCGAGTTTCTTATGTAAATCGTCCACGTTCCGATGTTGAAATAAAACTGGTCGCAGCCGTAACTCACGAAACCCGCGTGCGGCATCAAACAACGAGTAGTGCGATGCTTCGTCGATGAAGACCCTGTCGAACGAACCAGTCAAAGCATCTACCAAAATTTGGTTTGCCATATAACCAGACGACGTATAGAACGAACGTTCGACTCCGAAAATCGCCGCACCGCGTCGTTCAACTTCAAACACTGGCGGCGACGTGAAAGACGAACGCGATGTTGCGGTACCAAGTCCGTAACGTAAAGTCGCCTCGCAAGTCGCCGTGAGAACTTCAGGATGAGACTGCAAACCGAAGTAACCACTACCCGCGAAATACAAATACGTTCGCCCGTCAACGGTGACATAAGTATCCGGCGGTCCGTCAAGACTGAGCGACTCCTCAACAATCGCACGGCTCTTGGTAGCCGCCTCGCAAGCCGCCCGATTAGGCATTGACGGAATCTCAATCGGTTCAATCGGAACGTTATCCGTGTAATCATTATAACTCGAATACGGCTCAAAATCAGGAAACAACGGGTCGAAGGATGTCATAATATAGTAGTAGTGCAAAATTTAGAGTACAAAGTATAAAGTTCGGGTACAAACGTATTACGCGGATGAAGTGTAACCAATAATCATTTTTCAGACAAGAGCAAAATTATGGGGCGAAAGCGGGTCGTGTTACAAAATGGTTGCTGCGATTAGCAAAACTATTTAAATTGTAGATTTTCCATTGCTGTTTCCACAAATTACGCACACTACCAAAATTAGTGGGGTAGATTTTGACGGGAAAACTAACGATTGCGTTCAGTGATAAAAGGGAAAACAATATGAAAGAATTTTGAGAAAGTGCAGATATAACTTAAAAAATTATAGGGACAGACACGTCCGTCCCTATAAATTAGTTTGGTATAATTTGTGAGAACATTGCCCTTACGTCTGTTTATGCAGCCGTAAAAACTAACGTACCCTTCCACCACTGTCGGCGGCGTTGTTGTTTTCCCATAGCACGCTCCCTTATCAAAAAAGTATTTGAGTGCTGACCAACCTTTTATCGTAAAATCCTGTGAATACCCGATTTAACGGCAAGGTTCATCAATCGAACAAGCACAGTATAACATCTATTATTTAATTGTGCAAGGGGGGGCATTTCAGATTTGGAAAAAACGGCATAACTTCACTTAACGCAAAACGAGACCAATTCGCTTTGCGCTAAATGAAATAATTTGCTCATCACCGCACTATCGCATTATCTTTGCTCTTTTGGTACAATGTTGAACTGAGGCGTTGAGTCTGAAATATCGCGTTAAGTAAAATTATTAAATTTTAACCAAATTGTGAATCTATTATGAACTTACATTTGAAAAACAAAGTTGTTCTGGTCACTGGTGGTGCTAGTGGTTTAGGGAAATCCATTTCTACATTGTTAGCCGAAGAGGGGGCGAAGGTTGCCATTAACTATCGTAGCCGACGCGACGAGGCGGAGCGGCTTGCTGAACAGTTGAGCAGTCTGTACGGTACGGGATGTTTGGCGGTTTATGCGGATGTTGCGAACGAGACGGATGTTCACGAGATGTTCGACACAATTGAAAACAAACTTGGTCACATCGACGCATCGGTAAATAACGCGGCCTACTGCGCGAATCCAGCGTGTGTTGACCTTGATACGAACGAGTTTCAGAAATGTGTTGACGTGAATTTGAAGGGAATGTTTTTGGTTTGCCGTGAGACGGTACAACGCCTGAAATCACGCGGGAGCGGTGGTTACATTATCAACGTTTCGTCACAAGCGGCGTTACGCGGTTCGCAAAGCGGTAAGACGGCATACGATATGGCGAAGGCGGGAATGCTCGGTTTCACGCGGTCGCTGGCAATTGAGACGGGCGAATTGGGGATAAATGTCAACGCGGTCTTACCCGGCTTGATGTACACCGACATCATCGCGTCAAAAATCGACGCTAATCCAGAAGCATTCAACAAACGTTCCTTGCTGCGCCGTATCGCAAAGACAGAGGAAATCGCACAGGTGGTAGTTTTTCTATGTTCGGACAGAGCATCGTATATGACCGGAGCGTCGGTTGACGTAAGCGGCGGAATGGCGTTGCATTGAAAAACGAAATTGGGTGTGTAAAAATTATTGGGGAATCCATTTGGCATAAATTGGCTGTCGTCACAATAATAGATTTTTCACCACGAAGAATACAGTTATTTTAGATTTTAAATTTGATTTTAAAAAATCATAAATCTAAAATAGACTTGTTCGGAAACGCGAGAATAGAGAAAATAGATGTTTTGGTTAAGCAAAATATCCCGCATTTTTCAACAATTACAACGACTCGTTTTAGTTTCCGAACAAGTCTATTGTATGGAAAAACTACAAGCCGCCTCACCGCAGGAAATTCTCGAAGTTAGATTAAAAGCAATTCTCGATGCTGGTGCGGACGGTATCTCGCTCTCGGCGGGACTGCATGGACACTCA
>JAITST010000496.1 GCA_031287585.1 Planctomycetaceae bacterium
TTAAGGGTTACGTTGGCTTACCGCGTTACGCTGGCGGTGCCGGATTTACGACTTGGTTTGCGCCAAACAATACCGCTGATTACTGCGCTCGTCAGTGTTACGACAACGAAGACCCCGGAATTTGCACGAAGACATGGAATGACGCGAAGCAAGTTCCGTTTTCAATTTATACCGCTCGCAGTAATCATACCGGCGGTGTCAACTCCGGCTTGATGGACGGCAGTGTACGGTTTGTTTCAAGCACAATTAACATTGACGTTTGGCGAGCCGCGTCAACCACCGCTGGCGGAGAATCAGTTACTTTCTGATTGTCTGTCAATTTTCACTTTAACAACACTCATTTAACTATGTCAAGAATTTACACATTTGTTTTACTCACGTTGTTTGCCTGTCTGTCGGCGACTGGTTGTGCGCCGCGTCAGGACGGTACAAAGATTTCCGGTAGTGTTACACTCGACGGAACACCGCTTGCAACAGGACAAATTCAGTTTGTTGATAAGCAGACCAACGAACCAATTGTTATTGTGGTTAAGGACGGCAAGTATAGCGTGCCGCTTAAACCGGGAACAAAAAAAGTTATGGTTACATCGGAGAAAGTCATTGGCAAAGTGCCGCGTGACCCGAACGAACCTAACGGCGTAATGATAGAGCAGGTTGAACAAATCGTCCCTGTACAGTTCAACGCGAAGTCAACATTGGAAATTATTGTTTCGGACAAAGACGAAACGCATAATTTTAACCTTCAATCTTCAACAAAGTAACATAAGGAGTTACAATGAAAACGTTCAATAGAAAACAAAACAACGCATTCACGCTGGTTGAATTGCTCGTCGTGATAGCGATTATCGGTGTGCTGATTGCGTTACTTTTACCCGCAGTTCAGGCGGCACGCGAAGCCGCACGCAGAATGCAATGCTCGAATAATCTCAAGCAATTGATGATTTCGATGATGAATTATGAGAATACTCATAAATCGTTGCCGGGTAACGGCGGACGTACTGCTGGCAGAGATACCGGAACAAACACCGAAGGTGAATACGCGGCAATTTCCGCTTATGTTTATACGTTGCCGTTTTTTGAGCAAACAGCACGTTACGAAAAGATAATATCGGAGCATAAAGGCGGATTCAAATGGTATTGCCCTGAGTACAGTAGTTGTCCGGGATTCTCGTGTCCGTCGGACGGTAACTGCAAGGGCGAAGGTCCCTTCAACGCTCATCAAACGTGTAGTTATTGTCTTAACTGGGGTGACTCGATTCACTTCACGAGGGAAAATAACTCCGTGTCAACACGTGGAGTCTTTGGACAACGATATCGCTGGTGTACGCTTGGTGAAATAACAGACGGTACATCAAACACGATTGCTATCAGTGAGACCGGCGTTGTTGACCAAGCGGGGTCACGAAACTTGCGGCGCGGCGGACTGGTGAAAGCGGGTAACAATAATACAGACAAACCGCAACAATGTCTAACGGCTGCTGGTTCAGGAAAAGATTATGCTGCCGCTGCTGTTGTTCGTACAAGTGCGTTACTGATTGACAAAACCGGCGTGACTGCGCCCGGTGACGATGCCGCGTATCGCGGTTGTACGTGGGTTTGGATAGAGTGTATTGCACAAGGTTTCACAACCGCAATGCCGCCGAACGGACCTCATTGTATTATCGACAACGAGAATGGACGCTTTCACGCTATGACGACTCCGAACAGTTATCATTCCGGCGGAGTGAACGCGGTGTTCGTTGATGGTTCAGTTCGTTTCATTTCGGACACGATTGAAACAGACTTGTCGGCAACACGTTCAACAACCTTAAAAGGAAAAAGCCCATACAAAGTCTGGGGAGCGATGGGAACAATTGCTGGTAAGGATTAGCAAGCAAAAACCAGAGTGTCAAACGCGGGGTGAAGCCGTTCACCCCGATTTTTTAACCTTCATTTTTCAAACAACTATGACAAAACATCTTTTCATTTTCACTTTACTGATAGCATTTGCAGCAATCGGCTGCGGGAAAAATTTGCCAGCGGATTGGCCTAAAACGTATCCGTGTAAAATAACTGTAACCAAAGGCGGTGTGCCGCTTGACGGTGCAATGGTTACACTAACGCCAACGGGCGGCGGCGGCAACTACGCAATCGGCGGAATCACTGACGCGCAAGGTGTTGCTGTGATTCAAACGTCGTACACAAACTATTCCGAAGCGGGATCGCCGGAAGGAAGTTTCAAAGTGACAATCACAAAAAGTTTACCAGAGTTCGTTGACCCAACGCCGCAAAGCAAATTGGACGCAATGGACTACGAAGAACGGGTAAAACACGTTCAAAAGATGGACGAAGAAGCAAACAAACGTCCGCCAATCGTACCGAAATCAATATCAGATTCGAGTGCAACAACGTTGACTATCGACGTGAAAAGCGATGGCAAAACGGAAGCAACGTTTGATGTTGATAAAAAGTAAAATTTTACAGCGAATCCCATCGGCTAAAGCCAACGGCAATACATTGCAACAATTGTATTGTCGTCGGTTTCAGCACGTGCTTCGACAGGTATTCGTTCTTCACCCAACATTTGTCCTAAATTTCACGACATCTTCTTCCGAATCGTTGTGAATTTTCAACTCTGGTTTTTCTGGTGCGGAGCGGCGTTCACGGATTATTTGACGTGTTGTTGTCGCAAGGAAACGTGCCATTTCCAGTGCCGGACCGCTTGTAAACTGTTCTTCCAATGTATGCAAGATGTCACGCCACGACAACTTGCTGTGGTAAATAATACGATAAACGTCTTTGAGTTGCTTGATGTCTTCGGTAGTAAAACCGGCACGGCGAAGTCCGATTTGATTCAGACCGACAATCTTACTCGTCAAACCGTCAACAGTCATATACGGCGGAACGTCCTGTATAATGTGTCCTTGCGCACCAACCATCGCATACGAACCGATGCGGCAAAACTGATGTACGCCGACACCGCCCGAAAGATTTGCACGCCGTCCGACACTAACGTGTCCCGCTATCATGACGTTGTTCGCCATAATCACGTTATCGTCGATACGGCAATCGTGAGCGACGTGAGCGTTGACCATCAACATACAGTCGTTACCGATAACTGTTGATTCGCCTTCGTGCATCGCGCTGTGAATGGTAACGTTTTCGCGAATGATATTTCCGCAGCCGATAACAACGTCGCCGCACGAATCGTGACACCCCAAATGTTGAGGCCAGCCGCCGAGAACAGCACCGTCGAATATGTGATTATTCTCGCCGATTTGCGTTCCTTTCTTTATTGACACACGAGTTTCTAATCGGCAACCATCGCCGATTGTAACGTCGTCCTCAACAATACAAAACGCGCCAATACTAACTTCGTTACCAATTCTGGCTCGTGAACTAACAACTGCTAATGGGTGTATAGACACTGTTTCACCTTTCATAAATATCGCTACGAAATCGCAACGGAGGCAGTTTGTAAAACCACGCCGGTCAAACTGTGCGTTTCGCTCACGTGTTCTATGGACGAATCCTAACCGGCTCCGGCATAAAAATCTTAAACTTTTGCAATGCACAAACAAAGCAAGCCGGTGGATGATACAAAACATTTTCAGAATTTCCAAGAGCAATTTTGAGGAATTTTTCCTCTGCCGCAATTTTTGAAGGTCGTATGATACATTTACTAACCCAAACTGCAAAGGAAATGAGAAATAAGTGGTGTCAACAGGCAAACTAGCGGAAGCGACAAAACTATTCGACCGTCAATCGTCCCAATTCCTACTAACTCACATTGCACAACAACAAAACCAACAAACCATAAAAGCATTAATAACACCGCCAATAACAAAAAACAAAAATCAACCAAAATCAAAAGAAAAAGAACCAACAACAAACATATTAGACAGACTAAAATTCTGGTCAACAAAATAAGGACGTT
>JAITST010000503.1 GCA_031287585.1 Planctomycetaceae bacterium
ACTTCGTCTCACGCCGCTTTTTTCAAAAAAACTATATGAGTCAGATGAAAGTAGGCAGCAAATTCAAACAGCCATCCTGAATTTTTGGGACACACATGGGGCGAAAATGATGGATTATTATGTGTAACAAAGAATCGAGTATTATTCCCATTAGACTGGTGTGTCACTAGAAAAATGAACGATACAACAATCCCAACCTGTTGTGATTTAATGAAATTCTTAATCACTGAAAATAAGGTAGCAATTGATTATTGTCCTTGTTTCAGGGAATATAGTATTGATATTCGAGGAGATAGTATTGCATGCCAACGAATGTTTTACTGCCCGTGGTGCGGGAAAATTTTGCCAAAATCGTTGCGTCTCGAATTCGCTGCCGAACTCGAACAACTAGGATATGATGGTATTTTCGATGAGAACATACCGGATAAATATAAGACTGATGAGTGGTGGCGGGAAAAAGAGACCAAACAATAAGCCCCCCCACCTACTCGATCCGGTGTAGCTCCACTTAATGTAAAACCACCTGTGCGATTACCATTGCCATTTTTTATTATCCCCACTATCATATTGGAACAACTTGATACTAACCCTGCACGCCAACATATGGCGTAATTAAAGCGGTGGACTGCAAAAACTGGGCGCGGAATGATGAAAACAACAGCATTAATTATTACGTTGTTTATATGTGTGTGTTTATTCGTATCTTCATCATTTTTAATGGGGCAAGGGGGTGATCTGGTGCAAGAGAAACAAGGTATATTTATTAAGCAGATTGCTCCCATATCCGATGCTACCCCTGTTACCATCAAGACAATCCAGTACCGCGATATCAATGGTGCTATTACTGAAAATCAGACTGTTACAAAAGGTATGAGCAGGAAATACAGGTATGATATCGATTATAATAAAAATTATAAAAAACTTAAACTGGCCAATCTATTCTACGATGAATGGTTTGTTTCTGTCAATTTGTATGATTCAGACCCCAACGATCAGAAATATGGGTATTGGATTTCTGAAGACGACGGTTCTATGAGCAAGGATATTTGTTTATATGTTTTTGGTCAAAATGAACAGTATCTTGTTTGGAAAACGGGAGGTGGTATTTTCATGAAAAATATTTATGAGCCAATCGACAAGACGGTTGAATTAGAGAAAAGAATTAACTCTAATGTAAGATTGGATTATGCAATAGATATTTTCGGTTTGGATATGACAAGAATATTGTCTGACGAAGCAGATAAAGATGCGGCAAAGGTGAAAATAGTATCTTTCCGCAAAGAAAAAGATAATGATTTTTGTGTGAAGGTTGAAAGTCCCAAAAGCAAGTCGGTTTTTACTTATACAGTTGATAAAGAGAGAACCAAAGCCATGTTAGAATTATACAATCGTGAAAACAAAACTGAAGTTAAAGTACCTCTTCCCGGAACGGTACACTGGAAATGCGTTGGGTTTAAGACACCAGGCACAGAGAAAACCAAAAAACTTTCCCGCACATGGTTTTTGCCAACACTGGGCGGCGACGATTGGCATCATGAGGCGACATTCGTTTCGTGCGACGGCAAAAACGTAACATTAGATGAGAACGGAAAAAAGTTGAATATCGAATTATCGCAACTTTATACTTATGATAAAGAATATGTCCGGTTGATTCTTGAAGCAGAGAAACCGGATTCAGATACTCCAGCAGTTAAGACGAAATGATTGTTATTTTCCAATACTCCCTAACCCCTAACATTACCAATCACCAATGAGAATGAGACCTACTTCAATAACCGCGACGATATTTCTGTTTGTTTTTATTGGTTTTGTTTGTGTTGACCTGTATGCACAAACGGCTCCGCCACCGGAGCGTCTTCAATGGAATCACGCTGCACGCCCATCGTTTGTGAAAGGCGACAAAAAAGTTGTTTATCCCGACTTTTTACCTCGTCTGCCAACGAAAGAAGAATGTACGAAATATGCCCTCAAAACCGACGATGCCTACCGCGACGACTCGTTGACAATGCTTTCCCTGTTCGTCGACACGAAGCATATTCCATCTGATATGAAGGCGAACTTGATAGCATTCCGTTGCTCCCCAAAGGATCAGCCGATTATGTTTCTTCCCAATCTTATAAAGAAGTCAAATGTTCCTGTGCGCGACGGATTGTTTGCTTGCTGGAGTACGAACGAGTGGAGTTTCTTTTATATTGATACCGCAACATCTGTTGTATTGCTCGTACAACAAAACCCCGATTACAGTTGGAGCAGTGATAACGAATATGCTAGCATTGCCCAAGTGTTACGTCCCGATTTTGCCGATATGATTCAGGATCATTCACTTGTTGAAGAAGAACTCATCGCGCGGCGACCACTCGTTGTCGCCTCACTTCGGCAACGTAACATCTCAACAGACGAACAGGCAAAGAGGCGACCATACGGACTTGCTGCGGAAGCAACATTTTTTAGAGACGAAGCAAATCACATCACTGTTTTACGTTGCGACAAATTGCTAGACAAAAGTAAAATAACAGCATCAATTTCGCGATTCAGTCCCGAAGTGAAACAAGATAAGTTACTAGCGGCAGTACAAAAGCAAGCACCACAGCCATCGGTATCGGTACCACCACCACCCGCTCCCGCGATGGGAACTGATGCGGAAATAATGGCGATGATGAAAAAGCACGATAAAGAAATGAAAGAGGCGGAAACTCGGAGAACAGAACTCATCCGAACAGAAACCGGACGTTTGAAATTGATTACCTCTTTTGCTGATTCAAAAATAAATAAGTCCGACAAAGATGCTACATTATTTTTGTTGTGGGAATTTTATGAAAAAAACATTCGCAACGAAATAGATATGCCGCCGCTGGAACTCAACGCATTGGAGAAATTACTTCAAAACAAAGATGCCTTCTGCCGAAATTGTGCGCTGAGGTTGATGTATTCTACCAAACCGGGAGTAGTACAAAAAATATATTTTGAAAGATATTCCAACGAAAAGGATATTGAAAACCGGAAATATATGATTGAATCACTCGGTTGGAAAGGCGACAAGAAGGCGATTCCGTTTTTAGAATCAATTCTTACGAACAAAGAAAATCCAGTAGTTGTCAGGCATGCGGCTTGGAAAACGTCGAATTATATTGAAATGCGTTTTGAATCGCTCTGAAAAAG
>JAITST010000522.1 GCA_031287585.1 Planctomycetaceae bacterium
TTCGCATAACTTGGGGTTCCTTATTTTCAACGTCGATGAAGAGCGTTTCCGTACCGAACTGGAAAGGAAACTTCATTGATTTACCACAGTTGCATTTATCGTGCCAAAAAGAAAAGAAATGTAAAAAGATACATTTTAGTATTAAATTTAAGGGGATATATGAAAAATACTTCTTGAATTGTGCCGATGGAACTTTCTACATTATGGTAGATTTTGGATGTATGACATACAAAAATGTAGAAACCGAAATGCGGAGGTTAAAGAGTAAAATTCTCCGCTCGGCAACGTGGAAAAGAGAACGCTAGTACAAAGTTACTCAAATGATCACTGGTTATACACTGGTGGTTTCGCGATGAATTTGTTACAATAGCGTGTGGTGTAACAACTCGCTAATAACAAACTAACAACCAGTAACTAACTATGCCAATCACACTACCGCCTCTCAATCGTCGTTCGTTCGTAAAATCCGCAATCGCATTCGGTATCGGCGGCTCTATACCGTCGTTTCTGTTTGATAGTATTGCGTTTGGTGAAACTGTCCAACGTTCGCCGGAGTGTTGGATACTAGCGTCCGATACACACGTCTCCGAGTTACCAGACACCAGACAACAAAACGCCGCGTTCCAAACAATGGTACGCGACATCTCGCAACTACCAACACAACCAACCGGAATGATAATCTCCGGCGACTGTGCCGTGTTGCAAGGTAAAATCGGTGACTACAAACAAATAATCGAATACCTAAAACCGCTCCGTGAGTCCGGTATCAAAATTCACGCGGCACTAGGTAATCACGACAACCGCCAAAACTTCCTGCAAGCGTTCCCCGAAGTGACACCGACAAAAAAGAACCCGCGTCTTAAAGTAAAAGCAGTGCGGAACGACGATTCAACAAACAACACCAAACAAGTTGATGTCATAGAAACAAAACACGCGAACTGGTTCATACTTGATTCATTAGCAAAAACAAACGAAACTCCCGGCTCGTTCGGTAAACAACAATTAACGTGGCTAGCGGACGAACTAGATGCCCGTCGCGAAAAGCCTGCACTAATAATTGCCCATCACAACCCCGACGTATTGGTGGGGCAAGGGTTGCTTGATACCGCTGATTTCGCAAAAGTAATCCAGCCGCGTCCGCAGGTGAAAGCATACATCTACGGTCACACACATTTCTGGGGAACCAGCCGAATGGATAACTTACACATAATAAATCTACCTTCAACAGCGTGGCTATTCAACGACAACGCGGTGCTGGCGTGGGTAGTTGCAACGCTGCACGAAAAAGGTATAACACTGGAACTAAAAACAATAGATAAAAAAGATAAACGTAATAATACGAAAGTAGAAATAAACTATGACGGGTGATATTGTAAAAAACTCGAATGTAACACACTACATCCGCTCAACTGTCTCAATACCCAACAACTCTAATCCCTTCGCAATCGTCCGCGCTGTCAGGTCGCATAGCAACAACCGGCTTGTTCGTGTCGCTTCGTCTTGTGCTTTTAGTACCGGACACGCATCGAAAAATGTTGAGTATCTGTTCGCCACGTCGAACAGATAACTTGTCAACATATTCGGTCTGTAATCGCGTAACGACATCTCTATCGCTTCGTCAAACTTTAACAGTTCGAGAGCCAATGCCCGTTCCTGCGGCTCGGTCAAACTTATCGTACTGTCGCCGCCCCGCAATGTTTCAACATTAACGTTTCCTTTCGCAAAAATACTTCGCACACGCGCGTATGCGTACTGCATATACGTTGCCGTGTTACCGTTCATCGCCAACATTTTGTTGTAACTGAAAACGTAATCGCTCTCGCGGCTTTGCGACAGGTCGGCGTAAATCAACGCACCGATTCCAATTCGCCGCGCCGTCTCGTGCCGTTCCGTTTCCGACAACTGATTATCTGAATCATTCGACACAACTACCGCCAACGCCCGTTCCTCCGCTTCGTCGAGCAAACCTTCGAGACCAACCGTGTCGCCGCTGCGTGTCTTGAACGGTTTGTTATCCTCGCCAAGTACCGTTCCAAACTTGACGTGCGTTAGTTCAACGCTTTCACTAACACCCATCAGCCGCGCCGCCGCGAAAAGGTGTTTGAAGTGTAACGACTGCCGGAAATCGACAACGTATAAAATCGCGTCGGGCTGCCAGTTCTTCATTCGGTACTGAATTGTCGCGATGTCAGTTGTACCGTACAAAAACGCTCCGTCTTTTTTGCGTATCAACATCGGCGGCTCGTCTTCTCCGTCGAGAAAAATTCCAATCGCTCCGTCGCTCTCCTTCGCGATACCGTCTTTGAGCAGGTTTTCAACAATCTCCGGCAACATCGGATTATAATAGCTTTCGCCGAGAGTGTGGTCAAAGGAAACATTGAGACGACTATAAATACGGTCTATTTCGGAAATACAGTGTTCAAGAATTAACCGCCATAACTCGACATTCGCAGGGTCGCCGTGATGCAACTTCGCCGTTTCGTCAAGCACCGCCTTCCCAACCGCCGCCGCTTCTTCACCGTCGCCGTCAACTAACCCGCGAACTTTGCGATAGATACGACCGAGTTCCGTAACCGGATTTTTGTCGAACGCGGCTTTGTCGAGAAGGTTACGATAGCCGTAGATTATCATACCGAACGGCGTTCCCCAGTCGCCGATGTGGTTGTCGGTAATTACATCGTGACCGTAGAAACGCAGCATACGTTGTAACGCATTACCGATTACTGTACTGCGGATGTGACCGACGTGCATTTCCTTCGCAACGTTCGGCGCGGAGAAATCGACAACGATTCGTTTACGTTTGTCAGGAGCGACAACGGTGACACCGAGCCGTTCGGTATCAGTCAAACATTTCTGTAACAGGTCAGATAGCAGTTCCTCTTTGATACGCAAGTTGATGAAGCCGGGACCGGCGATTTCGGGTTCATAACAAAGACCAGCGGTATCGAGACCATCGATAATCTTACGGGCAACATCACGCGGCGGCAACCCCAACTTCTTACCAAGCGGCATAGCCATATTCGCCTGAAAATCCCCAAAGCGAGAATCCTGACTGGGACGAATCATTTCAAGGGAAGATTCAATATCGTCAGTAAGAGGTTGAAGTGCGGCGGCGAAACGTGATTTGAGTAATTGAAGAAGCATTTGAGTTGTTAGTTGTGAGTAGCAAGTTGTTAGTTGAAATTAAAATTAAAACGGAAAACGATTTTACCGGATATGATTGTGATTTGCAATAATAAGTCACGCCGATTGCAAAGCCATTTTTTACAGGGAAATGGTGGTAGACAATTCTTGCTAAACAGCCCATTTTGCCAATCTATACAATAGCCCTGTTCGGAAACTAGCGTTAAATCCGCAAAAAATGCCGAAAAATCCCGTGTTTTTACTTGACTAAAACACCCATTCTATCTATTTCCTTGTTTCCGAACAGGTCGAATATCAAAATACTTGTGCAGGTACTATTGAAAGTTGAATGGGATATTCCGACATTTTTTTGTGTCAAGAAAATCGGAAACAGTTTGTATCGCTTCGAATGTCAAGAAAATATACTGAATGAAGCGAATGGAAAAAAGAAACAACGTGAGCATCTGGTGTCTGGATATCTCTTGAAAAGCCAGTATTTTTAATCAACGAGCGGAACAATGAAAAAAAAATTTTCCAAGTATCTTTTTGGTTATGCTTAGCAACGTGTGTGTTTTTTGCCGTTTCATCTGCGCCAACCGGATATTTTTTATCGTAACGGTAATAGACGACCGGCGAATGTCCCGTTATTCCGGCAAGCGTTGTATCAACATACCGCTTGTTGGCATAGGTCCCGGTAAAGCCGAATGCTTGCGAGTCCGGTTGGCGCGCCAACCGGAAATGGTTTTTAGTTGTTTGCATTACCAACAAAATCGTATCACACTG